>VHBH01000032.1 GCA_016872055.1 Nitrososphaerota archaeon | reverse complement strand
TTACTCGATGACTCTGGCGACGACGCCGGCGCCGACGGTCTTGCCGCCCTCGCGGATGGCAAAGCGCAGCCCCTGCTCCATCGCCACCGGGGTGATCAGCGTCACCACCATCTTGATGTTGTCCCCCGGCATCACCATCTCGGTGCCCGCGGGCAGCTCCACCGCCCCGGTCACGTCCGTGGTGCGGAAGTAGAACTGCGGCCGGTAGTTGTTGAAGAACGGCGTGTGCCGGCCGCCCTCCTCCTTGGACAGGATGTACACCTCGCACTCGAACTTCGCGTGCGGGGTGATGCTGCCGGGCTTGGCCAGCACCTGCCCGCGCTCCACCTCCTCGCGCTTGGTGCCCCGCAGCAAAATCCCCACGTTGTCCCCCGCCTGGCCCTCATCGAGCAGCTTGCGGAACATCTCCACGCCCGTGCACACCGTCTTGGTGGTGGGCCTGATGCCCACGATCTCGATCTCGTCGCCCACCTTGATGATCCCGCGCTCCACCCGCCCGGTCACCACCGTGCCCCGGCCCGAGATCGAGAACACGTCCTCCACCGGCATCAGGAACGGCCCGTCCACCGCGCGCTTGGGCTGCGGAATGTAGCTGTCCAGGGCTTGGGCCAGCTTCAGGACCGCCTTCACCCCCAGGTCCGAGTCATCCCCCTCCAGCGCCTTGAGCGCCGAGCCGATCACGATCGGGGTCTTGTCCCCGGGGAACTCGTACTTGGACAGGAGCTCGCGCACCTCCACCTCCACCAGCTCCAGGAGCTCCTTGTCATCGACCATGTCGGCCTTGTTCATGAACACCACGATGTAGGGCACCCCCACCTGGCGCGCCAGAAGAATGTGCTCCCGCGTCTGCGGCATCGGCCCGTCGGCCGCGCTCACCACCAGGATCGCCCCGTCCATCTGCGCCGCGCCCGTGATCATGTTCTTGATGTAGTCGGCGTGCCCCGGACAGTCCACGTGCGCGTAGTGCCGCTTCTCGGTCTGGTACTCCACGTGCGCCGTGTTGATCGTGATGCCGCGCGCCTTTTCCTCCGGCGCGGCGTCGATCTGGTCGTAGTTCTTCGCCTCCCCGCCGTACTTCTTGGCCAGGATGTGCGTCATCGCCGCCGTCAGCGTCGTCTTGCCATGATCCACGTGCCCGATCGTCCCCACGTTCAGGTGCGGCTTGGTTCTTTCAAACTTTCCTTTGGCCATGA
>VHBH01000031.1 GCA_016872055.1 Nitrososphaerota archaeon | reverse complement strand
CCACGCCGATGGAACCTGCTCAGCTAGTCTCCTGTCTTGGATAATTCTTTACAACGGCGCACCTTGTCGAGGATAACGTCTGCGGAGGCCTTCCATGTGAAGGGGGTCGGGGCTCCGTTCCAACCGGCCAGCCAGTGGTAGATGGCGGTTTCCAATTCGTGGACACTGTGGAAGGTGCCACGCCGGATCATGCGCTCGGTGATCAGTGCGAAGAAGCGTTCCACTTGGTTGAGCCACGAACTACTGGTGGGTGTGAAGTGGAAATGGAACCGGCGGCGCTTCTTCGGTTTCAACCAGCGCTGTACTTCGGCGCTCTTGTGCGTGCCGTAGTTGTCCATTATCAAGTGCACGTCTTGGTCGCTCGGCAAGTTCTTTTCGAGGAGCGTGAGGAAGCGCACGAACTCCCGGCTGCGATGGCGCTCCTGACACGTGCCGATCACTCTGCCGTTGAGAATGTTAAAGGCGGCGAACAGCGTAGTCGTGCCGTGCCGTTTGTAGTCGTGCGTCTGGCGTTCGGGCAATCCCGGGCGCAAGGGAAGAATGGGCGCAGTGCGGTCCAGCGCCTGAATCTGGCTCTTCTCGTCGACGCATAACACCAGCGCGCGGTCCGGAGGATGCAGATACAGGCCCACGATGTCGCGTACCTTTTCCTCGAAGTGCGGATCGCGCGACAGCTTGAAGCGTTCCACGCGATGCGGCTGAACATCGTGCCGTTGCCACACCCGATGCACGATAGTTCGCGAGACGTGCAAGTGGCGGGCCAGTGCGCGCACGCTCCAGTGCGTGCTGCCGTCGCCGGGGCGCGTCTTCAGCGTTGTGTCCAGAATTTTTTGTTCGAGTTCGGGCGTCAGCACCTTCGCTTCGCGCTTGCGCTTCCGCACCCCGGTTACGGCCGCCATGCCTTCGGATGTGAAGGCCGCCCGCAGCGCCACAATCGTGGGGCGCGAAACCTCCAGTTGCTGGGCGATCGACTGATTGGCGACGCCTTTCGCCGCCAACAGGAGAATCCGGCAGCGTAGCGCCACACGCTGGGGGGAGCTTCCGTTCCGGAGCAAGGCTTCGAGTTGCTCCCGTTGGCTCGCTTCTACCGCCAAGGGAGCTGCTGGGGTGAACATGACCCAGTATGAGGCAACTCTGCCTATATGTACATAGTTATATGAGACAGGACACTAGCGCCATGGACGCCGAGCCCAACGCCCC
>VHBH01000030.1 GCA_016872055.1 Nitrososphaerota archaeon | reverse complement strand
CGGGAGGTGGTCAAGCGCCTCGCCGACGAGCAGAACCTGCTCTGCGTCCCCGGCGCCATGTTCGGGCGGGGCCAGGAGGGTTACCTCCGGCTCGCCTTCGCAAACGTCGCCTCCGAGCTGATGCCGGAGATGGTACAACGCCTGAAGGACAGCGTTTGAGGGGCCTGGCGAGGCGAGGCTGATCATGGGCCCACCCTCGCGCGTCGGGCTTCGGCGCGGCAGCCCTCGCGCTGCACGCGAAGGCTGGTGGCGATGACCCGCTCAAATAAGCGGTACAAACGCCCATTTCATCGGGGTTCTTGGCAGGCATCCCGTCTTTGTGCGCTATCCGGACGCTGTGTGTACCGAGAATTCCAACCGGTTGACTCACGGCTGAATCGCGCTAGCGTCGAGCGTGATGACCGGGCTGCTTCGACTGTTCCTCGCCATCGTCGCGTCGCTGTTCAAGTCTAGGACGCGACTTGAGGCCGAGAATACGGCGTTGCGGCAACAGCTGATCGTGCTGCGGCGCAAGGTGCCGGGCCGGGTCAAGCTGACCAATGGCGACCGAGTCTTCTTCGTCTGGCTCCATCGCCTGTTTCCCTCGGTGCGGCCAGCCCTGGTTCTGGTCCAGCCGGAGACGCTAGTCCGCTGGCACCGTGCGGGATTTCGGCGGTATTGGCGTTGGAGGTCGCGGCGTCGACTGGGCCGTCCGCCGGTCGGTAGCGAACTTCGCGACCTCATCCGCCAGATGAGCCGGGAGAACCCGCTGTGGGGTGCGCCACGTATTCATGGCGAACTGCTCAAGCTGGGCTTCGGCGTCGCCCAGTCGACCGTGGCCAAGTACATGGCCAAGCGCCGGGGCCCGCCGTCGCAGGGCTGGAAGACCTTCCTGCACAATCACGCCGACGGCATCGCCGCCATGGACCTGTTCGTGGTGCCGACCATCGGCTTCCGGATGCTCTACGGGTTGGTCATCGTGCGCTTGGCGCGTCGTCTGCTAGTGTGGACGGCGGTGACGACCAACCCGACGGCCGAATGGGTCGCTCGACAGGTCACTGAGGCTTTTCCTTGGGACGGCGCACCCAAATACCTCATTCGTGATCGCGATCGTATCTATGGCGCCGTGTTCAGACGTCGCTTACAGGCGATGGGCATCCGAGACCACCCCACCGCGCCGCGGTCGCCCTGGCAGAACCCGTATGCCGAACGTTTGATCGGGTCGATCCGACGCGAATGCCTCGACCATGTCGTCGTTATGGGTGCAGCGCACCTGCGCCGGATTCTTCGATCCTACGATGCCTACTACAACCAGGCTCGAACGCACCGCTCGTTGGCCAAGGACTGTCCGATCCTCCGGCCTATAAAAGCGTTTGGGACGATCTTCTCCCAGCCAGTGCTCGGTGGTCTGCATCATCAATATGCCCGGATATAATTCTCGGTACACACACCCCGGCCAGGACCCGCG
>VHBH01000029.1 GCA_016872055.1 Nitrososphaerota archaeon | reverse complement strand
AATTTGTCAGGGGCGAATTTGAAACGAGCTACAATGCCGGATGGAAGCATACATGATTGAAAAATGAGACCTAATTCTATCACACCTAGGCGTACCATAAATTCATACAATTGACCATGCTTTTATCATTCCAAACCCATACAAGTTAGGAATTATGAACAAACTAATTCTAGCCTTGACGTTATCTGCGATTCTTCTTACTTTCTCGTTTACTTTAGTTTCAGCCCAAAGCCCAGAGGAACAAAAACTAAAGGACGAAAATGCCAAACTAAAGCAGAAAATCAAGGACTTACAGGAGCAAATTGACGAATTAAAAAAGACATTCTATGAGAAATCCAACACTAAAGAAAAACCAAGCAACGATAAATCAAAAACCAATTCTAGTTTGTGCAAGGGCAACACATTGTGCATTACTGGAACTGTAAAGAGAATAATTGATGGCGACACCATATACATTGACACCTACAAGGTTAGATTATCACTGGTAAATACTCCAGAAAGAGGCAAAGCTGGGTATTCAGAGGCAACTGCATTTACAAAGAAATTATGTATCAATGGAACGACTGCCATAGTGGACCAGGATGACAAGCAACCATTTGATCGATTCAATCGAGTGGTAGGCAAGGTGTATTGTTCTGATAAAAATGTAAATGCGGAACTTTTGGAAAACAATCATGCCACAATCATGAAAAAATACTGCAAAACTAGTGAGTTTGCGTCAGAATCTTGGGCGTTAAAGCGAGGCTGCTAATTTTTGTTTTAACTTTAATTCAACTCGAGAATTTCTATTACTTTTCCACCCTGAGATTCGATACGGATTCTAAATCTACGTTTTTCAAAATATGCCAAAATATTGTATTTTACTAATTTTTGTGCGTAAATTAATTGTAAAATTCAAGACATACGACTGATTATGTTTTTATCATGACAAAATTGTGACTCTCATATTACAATGGGATCATCTTCAAGAAAACCAAATGATGCTGACGATGCTTTTTCTTGGTTCAAAAAGGGCATTCTGTTAGGTGAACAAGGCGACGCACAAAACGCAATGGAATGTTTTGACCGCGCACTAGAGATTAATCCTGATGATGCCGAAGCTTGGTACAACAAGGGTATTCTGTATCATGATCAAGGTGATGCAGTGAACGAAATGAAGTGTTATGACCGTGTATTAGCGATTAATCCTGATGATGCTGATGCTTGGTACAACAAGGGTATTCTGTATCATGATAAAGAAGACACAGAAAACGCAATGGAATGTTTTGATCGTACTCTGAGAATTGATCCTAATCAGGCTCAAGCTTGGTACAACAAGGCCATTCTGTTAGATAAAAAAGGCGATCTAGAAAACGAAATGAAGTGTTATGACCGTGTATTAGCGATTAATCCTGATGACGCTGATGCTTGGTACAACAAAGGCCTTCTGTATCGTAAGCAAGGCGACGCAGTGAACGAAATGAAATGTATTGATAAAGCAAAAGAATTAGAGGTACTAACTAGAATCTAGACACACACCTAGACATAAATCTGAAACAATACTGATCATGTTTTTATCATGACAATCCAATGATTCTCAGATTAGAATATGGACATGAAGCGTTTTCCTAACGGTAAAACAGACGTGGAAAAACAAAAAGTGGATTTGAGAGATGCGTATTTGCAAGGGGCGAATTTGAGAGATGTGGATTTGTCAGGGGGCAATTTGCAAGGAGCGAATTTAAGATGGGCGATTTTGTTTGATGCGAATTTGCAAGGGGCGAATTTGCAAGGGGCAAACCTGGAAGGGGCAAATTTGTTAAGGGCGAATTTGTCAAAGGCGGATTTGTCAGGGGCGAATTTGAAAGAGGTGGATTTGTCTAAAGCCAATTTACAAGAGGCGAAATTGTATAAGGTGGATTTACAACGGGCGAAATTGTGGAAGGCGAAACTGAAAGGGGCAACTCTGGAAGGGGCGAACTTGTCTGAGGCTAGCTTGTTGGGAGTGGATTTGAGATGGGTCACAATGCCTGACGGAGTCATATACGATTGAAAAACAAGACCTAGACATACAACATATAATTAATTTGTAATTATTTCAATCAAGAAA
>VHBH01000028.1 GCA_016872055.1 Nitrososphaerota archaeon | reverse complement strand
GGAATGTTTTTTTCAACACATGCCTTGTTTAGTGCATATCTAGCATTTACACTATCTAGAGCATCAATTACAATATCGCATCCTTCTACTGCATCTAGTGCAGTATAGTCATTAATAGAAATTGGTAGTGATTCGATTTGTACGTCGGGATTTAGTTTTTGCAGTTTTTTTGCAGCAACTTCAACTTTGACTTGGCCTACATCGGACTCGTCAAACATTGTTTGTCTGTGTAAATTAGATAGTTCTATTACGTCTCTGTCTATGATTCGAAGCTTGCCGATTCCCATAGCGACAAGCCTCGTAGTAATTGGATTGCCAAGTCCGCCGACGCCTACGACGCAAATTTTTGCCGCTCTCAGTTTTAGCTGTCCTTGATATCCAATTTCTTCGAGCATTATTTGTCTTGAATATCTATCAATTTCTTTACTGGATAGTTCAGAGCCTCCTGCAACTGCTGGAAGAATGTAGATTTCATCGCCATCTTTTAGTGCTGTTTGCATTCCTCCAGAGAATCTAGAGTTTTTTCCATTTACATAGATGTTAATTAGGGAGCGAGGCGTTTCGTCATCGTTTAGAACTCGACGCTTAAAATCATCACCCATTATTTCTGATGCCCTGCTAAACGACTCTTGCAGTGAGCTTGCAGATATTGCGAGTTTTTTTTCCCCACCACCCTTGTTTAGTACGGACGGAATGGTAAAGGTGATGTTTGGCAATTATTTGACCACCGCGGTGATTTTTGCAAGATCTGCCTGCATTACCTGAGGTTTTTCAAGAACTTGCATGATTGATTCTGTCGTCTTGAGGCCGTTGCCGGTAACATAACATACAGTAGTATCGCTTTTGTCAATTTTTCCATCATCTATCATTTTTTTGAGTACTGCAACAGAGACGCCACCAGCGGGTTCTGTAAAGATTCCCTCGGTTCGGGCTAAGAGCAGTATAGCATCAAGAATTTCCTTGTTGTTTGATTCTTCAGCAAAGCCATTGTATTGTTTTAGTCGTTTTAAGACATAGCGCCCGTCACCAGGATCCCCTATTGCTAGGCTTTTTGCTATGGTATCTGGAATTTCTACTGGTGTGACTTCGCTGTCTCCTTTTTTAAAGGCGTCAACTATTGGCGCACACCCGTGAGGTTGTGCTGCAATCATGTGCATATTAGAGACATTATTTAGTAATGAAACACTTTGTAATTCTTCAAATCCCTTGCATATGGCATTGAGCATTGCTCCACTGCCTGTTGGAACAATCAGCTGATCAGGAACGCTCCAGTCCAGTTGCTCTGCTACTTCATATGCCAATGTTTTTGATCCTTCAACGTAATATGATCTCATGTTGATATTGACAATTCCAATCCCTTTGCTATCTCCTATCTGAGCAGCAATTCTGTTTGCATCGTCATATGTTCCATCAACGGATATGAATTTACAACCATACGCAAGTGCTTGTGCGATTTTTGCATGCTCGATGTCGCTTGGTGCAAATACATAACATGGAAAGCCACCTTTTGCTGCATGTGCTGCTGTGGCAGATGCCAGATTGCCAGTTGATGCGCATCCTACTGCAGACATGCCAAACTCTTTTGCCTTTGATACTGCAATCCCTGCTGGTCTGTCCTTGAATGAAAATGTTGGGTTAACAGAGTCATTTTTGATATAGAGATTTTTGAGTCCTAGTTTTTCGCCTAATTTATCTGCCTTTACTAGTGGGGTCATTCCCGCATTAATGCTTACAATGTTTGACTTGTTTTGTATTGGTAAAAGTTCAAAGTATCGCCAGTAGGTATGCTCTCTTCCAGCAAACATGTTTTTAGAAATATTTGGAAAATCATATTTGACATCAAGTGGCCCAAAGCAGTCTTCGCAGATGTACTTGAAGGTTGATTCGTATTCCTTTTTGCATTCCCTGCATTGAAGTGAGATTCTAGTCATAAGAAAAATCGAGTTATAATCTAGTTAAAATGTCCTAATATCAAGTTTAGTGATACTTAATTTATCGAACGTGAAATTTAAGTGATAAATTAACCATTAGTACAAGTTTTATAATGGGTTTTTTAGCAAATTACGAAATGAAGCCAAGAATTATTGGATTATCGTTAATTATTGCATTAACAATCACAGTGATCGCCGTCATAGTTTTTGTTGGACCGATTGATGTGTCCACACAGGAAGAGGAAGATAAATTCAAAGACTGGAACAAATCTGGTCCATTTGCAATCGATCTAAAAGAATACAAGGTTGGTGA
>VHBH01000027.1 GCA_016872055.1 Nitrososphaerota archaeon | reverse complement strand
GGGGGCGGGAACCAGCTTGCGATACTCGCCGCTCAGGAGCGTCCCGAGCGAATCCCATTCGCGACCGCTGGCGGCCGAGCAATGCACGAGCACGACGGGCTCGCCGGTGAGGCTATCGGTATAGGCGATCGAGCGCGAGGCGGTGTCGGTGGGGATCATCGGTCGTCTCCCTGGATCGCGGGGCTAGGAGCCTGTCCAAGTAGTCGCTTTTCGAGGGTTAGCGAATCTGATTCCTTGCAGGTCCATGAGCAAGGAATTTCGCCCCTGGAAGATCGACGAGGCGCAGCTTCTGCCGCCGAGCGTGCAGGACTATGTGGCCAAGGACCACCTATCGCGGCTGATCGTGTCGTTGGTGCGCGAGAGCCTGGATCTTTCGGAGATCGAGGGCAGCTACCGGAGCGTGCTGGGCCAGCCGCCGTTTGATCTGGGGATGATGACTGCGCTGCTGCTGCACGGCTACGCCAGCGGGGTGTACTCCTCGCGGCGGATCGCCCGGGCGGCGGTTGAGCGAGCTGACTTCATGATGATCGTGGCGGGGGACGCGCCGGACTTCCGGACGATTTCTCTGTTCCGCCAGCGGCACCTGAAGGCGCTGGCGTCCTTGTTTGTGCAGGTATTGCGGCTGGCGGAGAGGGCCGGCCTGGTCAAGCTCGGGCATGTGTCGCTGGACGGGACCAAGATCAAGGCGAACGCCTCCAAGCACAAGGCGATGAGCTACGAACGCATGAAGAAGCGGGAAGCGGAGCTTGCGGCGGAGGTGGATCGCTGGCTGAAGGCGGCCGAGGCTGCCGATGCAGAGGAGGACAGGCTGCACGGCAGCAAGCGCGGCGATGAGATGCCCGATTGGGTCGCCGACAAGCAGAAGCGGCTGGCGAAGATTCGCGAGGCCAAGGCGGCGCTGGAAGCAGAGGCCAAGGCTGCGGCCGCGGAGGAGACACGGCGGCGGGCCGAGGCAGAGGCCAAACGCAAGGCAGAGGGCCGCAAGAAGAATGGCAAGACGCCGGCGCCGCCGAGTCAGGACCCTGATGGCAAGGCGCAGCGGAACTTCACCGACCCGGAAAGCCGGGTGCTGTTGACCAAGGATGGCTACATCCAGGGCTACAACGCACAGGCGGCGGTCGACGGCGCTGCCCAGGTGATCGTCGCCCATGGGCTCACTGCGAGCATGAGCGACCAGGGCCAGCTCGTGGAGCTGGTCGATGGCATCAGGGCCAACCTCGGCCACATGCCTAAGGAGGCGTCGGCCGACAGCGGCTATCTGAGCGAGGCGAACCTCGAGGCCTTGGCCGATCGCGACATCGGCGCCTACCTCGCAACCGGACGAGCCAAGCACCCGGCCGAGGCCAAACGAAAAGCCACCGGCCCGCTGACCCTGGCCATGAGAGACAAGCTCAAGCGGGCAGGATGGCGAAGCAGGTACAGGTTAAGAAAGCAAATCGTCGAGCCGGTGTTCGGTCAGATCAAGCAGGCGAGAGGGTTCAGACAGTTCCTGCTGCGGGGCGTCGAGAAAGTGAAGGCCGAATGGGCCCTCATCTGCACCGCTCACAACCTCTCAAAGCTCCACAGGGCGGCCTGAGCGGCCTGCCCCTCACACAAGCGCCTCGCGCCGGAGCTACTTGGACAGGCTCCTAGTACCCGGAATCACAATTGGCTGATACGTCGGTCTTTGAAGCGGCGTTGATGGACGTTTGTCTTGGTCCAGACGAACGGCTTGGCGTTCTGGTTGTAGGTTTGGATGAAAGCATCGATGTGCTCCCGGAGCTGCTTGATCGAGACGAAAGAGGTGCCGCGCAGAGACTTGCCTTGGAGGATCGAGAACCAAATCTCGACCTGGTTGAGCCAGGAGGCGCGCGTCGGCGTGAAATGGAAGTGAACGTTGGGATGACGCTGGAGCCAGCGATCGATCTTGGGTTTGTGGGTGCTGAGGTTGTCGAGGACGACATGGATGGCGGTGTCAGTCCTGGGATAGGCGGCGACGACCTCATTCATAAAATCGAGGAACTCGACGCGCCGCCGCCGGTTCTTGTGCACGGCGGTGATCTTGCCGGTGGCGACCTCGAAGGCGGCGAACAACGTCGAGGTGCCGTGGCGCGTGTAATCGTGGCTCCGGCCGGTCAGCGTCCTCCCGTTGGCCAGCTTCAGGTAGCCCTGCGCCCGCTCCAGCGCCTGGATCGAGGGCTTCTCGTCGACGCAGATGACGATGGCATTGTCGGGCGGCGCCAAGTAGAGCCCGATGATATCGGCGGCCTTGGCGACGAACTCAGGGTCGCTGCTCTCGCACCAGGATTTACGCCCGGCGAGATCGATCTTCTGCTCGCGCAGGAAGCGCCAGACCCGCTGCTCATGCACATCGCCCAGGGCGGTCGCCAGCAGCGGTCCAGTCCAGCGGGCATATCCCTGGGGCGGCGACCGATCCAGAAGCTCCAGAATGCGCCGGCCGGTTGTGGCGCCATACTTCGGCGCCGGGCCAGGGTGCGGCCGGTCGTCCAATCCAGTGAGCCGTTCGCGCGCGAAGCGCCCTCGCCAGCCGCTGACCGTGCGCGGCATCGTGCCAAGCTCGTGGGCAATCGACCGCGTCGAGCGTCCTTGGGCAGCCAGTAGCACAATCCGCGCCCGAAACACTTGCCGCTGTTCCGTCGTCGGCGCACGGAGCCGAGCCTCAAGCACCGCGCGCTCCTCCGGCGTCAGCCGGACTACCACTGCATCGGCTATCATCCCAATGTTGAATCATGAATCAGATCTCCGCGAAAGCGGGTACTAGTTGGAGCGTGGCCGGCGAAGCCGATCGGCGTAGCGCAGCCGGCCATGCGGCGAATGCAGGCACGAACACTTCCGGTGCAGGCGGTTTGTAGCCGAGC
>VHBH01000026.1 GCA_016872055.1 Nitrososphaerota archaeon | reverse complement strand
GCATCCTAATGTGACTTGAAAAATAAGCGAGTCTGCCTCAGATGGCGGCCTGTACAGAGGATAATCATAGTTTAGCATCATGTCTAATTTGACGTGTGATTGGTAATATTATTTTGCCTATGCACAAATATGTTTTTCTAGTTTCTGCCTCCAATTTCTCAATGGCAAATGATCCTTATGCAAAGCGTCTGCCTTGGTTTGTGTTTGCCGGCTCAAGAGGAGGTGTGAACAGGTTCAGACTAATCCAGACGATTCAAAAACCCCACTCAATGCAAACCAACTCGCAAAGAAGATGGGTGTAGTTTGCAGGGCAATCATGCATCATGCGATGGTTTTGGAAAAAATAACCTACTTTTTAATGTGATATCTTTTCTCACACGAGATTTTCACATATTTGCTTGGCGATCATATTGCCGAGATTGCAGGAATATTGCTATTTCTTAAAATCACAATGAATTAGGCAATATCACATGAAAAAATTGTTAGATCAGAGATCAGTCTTCTGAAATAATTTTTTTGTAATCATTTTCAAATGTATGATCCCCGTTTAACAAATTTTTTGCAAAACTAATTGTCATCATTAGATATATTATCTAGTTTAATCTTGATTATGAAATATGGATTATCATAGTTTTCATGGAAAAAATATTCCTCACATAGAAGTAAATCCGGACATGAAAATTGATGATCTGGTGGATATCTATGCAAGTTCGGGCTTCAATGCAAGACAGCTGGGAGAAGCTGCAAAGTTATTCCGTAAGATGATTGAAGATGATGCAACAATCTGTCTTACTATTGCTGGTGCCATGACGCCTGTTGGATTTGGAGGGCTGTTCAAGGCCCTCATCGAAAAAGGATTTGTCGACTGGATAGTTTCTACGGGCTCTAACTTGTATCACGAGGATCATTTTGCATGGAATCTGCCTGTCAAACAAGGGCATTTTGAGGTTGATGACATGATTTTGTACCAAAAAGACATTGTCCGAATTAGAGACGTCTACATCAAAGGCGAAGAGACCCTAAAAAAACAAGACACCATCGTGCAAAAAATGTTCGAAAACAACTTATTTGAAAAACCATTCACTACTGCGGAATTTGCAAACTGGATGGGTAAATATTCAAAAGAACACTCAATGCACCCAGAACGCAGTTTTGTAGTATCTGCATATGATTATGATGTACCGCTTTACATCTCAACTCTGAAGGATTCATCGCTTGCACTTGATCTAGCACCACTCAGACTTGCCAACAAGCCATTCTCAGTTGACTTTGTAAGGGAGATAATTGAGCAGGCTGCAATTCTGTATAATTCAAAAAAAGCAGGAATTGTGGAAATTGGCGGAGGTGTTCCCAAAAACACTGCACAGCAGACTGGGCCACTGTTAGACCAAATCTTAGGCCTAGGCCATGGTGGGCAAAACTATATCATCCAAATAACTGATGCCAGGCCAGATACTGGAGGCCTGTCTGGCGCTACTCTTCAAGAAGGCAAGAGCTGGGGCAAAGTGAAGAACTCTCACGAAGACGTAATTGTGGTTTATGCAGATGCCACAATAGCGTTTCCGGTTTTGTGTCTCTATGCTCTTAGCATGGAAGGTCCAAGAAAACCAAAACGACTATACAAAAAGCTGGATCAATACTATCAAAAACTATCTGATGACTATTTCAGCAAAGGTAAAAAGTAAATTTTTCACTGTTTTACCAAACCTTTAGGCACGAATATAACGACAAACCTTCTGTGAGAACCATACTCAAATAACTTGAGATTTCAAGAAATTTATAATGCATTCCAAACTACAATGGAATGGAAGGTAATCGAGCAGTAAAAGACATTTCAATAAAAGACGGCGATGACATTCAGAGCATATTTAATCAAATGTCACTGTCTGGCGGCTTTGAATCAAGAAATCTTACTGACGGCCTTGAGATTCTCTCAACAATGATAAATGACAAAGAATGCGTCAAGTTTCTCTCATTTGTTGCAGCAATCACATCCACTGGACTACGGGGAATAATTGCTGACATGCTCAAGAAAAAAATGTTTGATGTTGTAATTACTACATGCGGCGCGCTAGATCATGACATTGCACGATATTTCTCGAATTATCTGGAAGGATCATTTACTCTAGACGATGCAGATCTTTTGGAAAAAAATATCCACAGACTGGGTAACGTGCTTGTCCCAATGGAAAGCTACGGCCCAATAATTGAGGAAAAGATGCAGGCATTTTTGGAAGCAGCCTACAAGTCAGGTAAAAGGGAAATGTCCACTGCAGACATTGCCAGAATGATAGGCGAAAACTTGGGAGAAGGCTCATTTTTGTACTGGGCAGCCAAGAATAACATTCCAGTAGTGGTGCCTGGAATAGTGGATGGTGCAGTGGGAAGCCAGATCTGGATGTTTGCCCAAAAACACAGCGATTTCAAACTTAATATGGTGGCCGACGGCGAGCTTCTGTCCTCACTTGTATTCAAGGCAAAAAAGTCCGGCGCCTTCATGATGGGTGGCGGAATATCAAAACATCATACCCTTTGGTGGAACCAGTATCGTGACGGCCTTGACTATGCTGTTTATGTCACCACTGCACAAGAGTTTGATGGAAGCCTTAGCGGCGCACTTGTCAGAGAGGCAATTTCATGGGGCAAGGTAACACAAAATGCAAAACAAACCACAATCCATGCAGAAATAACCACAATCCTGCCGTTTCTTTATTCTGCGCTTTTATCTAGAGTAAAATAGACCAAAATCAATTACAATAGTTCGTGTGTAGGTATCAAAAGCCACTAAATGTCTATACGTCTTCTTTTTTTTCTAGTGTATTCTAAAACAATGTAAAAATTTCTTGAAAGTGCGGCGAGATAGTAAATGCCTGTATTTGAAGCATCAAAGGCCTTTAGCTATTTGTAATATGACATTCAAGTTGGATTTATTTCCAAGCTTATTTTGATATTTCATGATGCAGAAAAATTATCGTCAGTACATAGTACTAAACAAAAATCTGATCATTGCGTTTCTTGTCGCAATCATTGTATCTGCCATTGTGGCACAGATTTTGTCTGATCAGGCAAGCTACATAAATTCTACATATACGGTGGTGATTGACTTTGTTGTATTCTACTCGACGTTTTCTTTTTTGTTTTATTTTGATAATCGCAAAAAATACCGTACCGAATCAGGCAATCTTGACAAAGCAAGACTCAAAAAAGATCTACTGAAAATAATCTCCTCACTAGGTGTGGCAGAAATTGTTTATACCATATCGCGATGGGCACTGCAATATTATTTTCTAAATCTGGAATATGAGGCGTATCTGGCATCGATCATCGCACATATCCTCTCTACCATACTATACATGATAGTTGTAAATGTGAGTGTGAAAATAACGAGGCTATACAAAGATGGAACTTAGTGCTTTTGTGGATGGTTCTGGAGGGGACAATTCCGGCTATGGTTATTTCATAAAGGAAACGGGCGAATCCTTCTATGAGAAAAAGCCCGGAATCACAAACAATCAGGCGGAATATCTAGGAATAATATCGGTATTGGAAAAATTTG
>VHBH01000025.1 GCA_016872055.1 Nitrososphaerota archaeon | reverse complement strand
AAAGGTGTAGGCCCTCGAGGGGAATCGAACCCCTGTCCGGGGATCCACAGTCCCCTATACTAGCCACTGTACTACGAAGGCCGCAAAATCTTAAGCCGGCAGATCCACTATTAACCTAACTACAGCTGAAAATCAAGGACAAATTTTTATTATTCCCTATAAAAAAGACCGATTATGCAAGGCAAAGGCTGGTTCATTGGAATGGCAATAACTGTAGCCGTAGTTTGGTGGGGCGTAAACTACCTATTTCCGTGGGTTCGCTAGTCAGCAAGCCATTTCTTCTTAAAAAAATAGGCATACAACAGCCCAGATGGTATCATAGACAGAATCAGCATTATTATCAGTGCCGTATATTCTCCAAGAAAATTCCAACTTCCTGTCTCGGTTCCACCTGGCAGATTTATGTTCATGCCATAGATGGCACCAACTACAGTCGGTGGAATTGTTAGTGTGAATATTATGGTAAGTGTTGCAAGTATTTTGTTTGATTTTTCAGTAGAGAGTAGAAAGTCAGTGTCTTTATAGATCTCCATTGTTTCTTTTGCCTCATCCAGCGTTTCTGCCACTTTGTCAATGTGATCAATTACATCATCAAAGTGAATCACCAGATCATCATCTGAATTAGAGAATCGTTGTGTGTTCTTTGACGTTTCCAGAACGGTTTTTCGCAGTGGATGAACTATACGACGCAGTATTGTGATTTCACGCCTCAATAGTGAGATCTTTTTTGGTGTGGACTTGTTTTCATCAAAGACATCGTCTTCTATCTCATCTAGATTCTCCACAATTCTGCGCAACGTGTGTAGAAGTTCGTCTACTAGAGCATCAACTATTTTGTATAGCAGAAATCCAGACGACTTTCCAAGTAGTTCATTTCTGTATTTGGAATCATCTTTGCAGTGGCTCACCATTTCCACTAGCGGCTTAAGCTCTCCATAGTGTATGGTAACCAGATGGTCCTTTCCGATGAATACCGCAAGCTGGTTAAATCGCGACATGCCGCGCTTTAGTGCGAGTGGCGGAAAATGCAAGATAACAAAGGAATGATCCTCGTAGTTGTCTATTTTTGCGAGTTGGATCTTCGAGATAGAATCATCCAGGTTTAAGGCATTAAAATTATACATTTGTCCCAGCTTTTCAATTTCTGCGCGGTCAGGGTTTTGAATGTCAGTCCAAGTAAAGCCATTTCCCTGAATTGTTTCCAGCTTGTTTTGGATTATCTCAGTGGGTTGGGGGTGTCTTCGCAAATGTGGCAACCTCGAGATGAAAAGTTCTTTTTTCAATTCAGCTAAGCCTCTCTGAATTTTAATTTAAGCTTTGATTATTGTATTGCAAACAATCGTTACACAAACTGCATAATTTTTCATATATGTTAAAAATGTGCGGGCGTGGCCCCAAGCGTAGAACATGAGAGAATGCCTCTCTATACCATAACGCCTGAGCGTTCATGGTTCACTATATCGTTCCACTGAGCCACGCGCGGACTATTTGTTGGATTTTACATCCTTCCGCATCAATTGTTATAGGAATTTTTTGTATTTAACATTTTGTATGAATTTTTATAATAAAGATCCAAATATAATGAAATAATTTTTACACCAAAATTAGGCTCGACCCATAAAATGAAAAATTAAGTAAAACCACAGCACGAAAAACATCATGAGTTGCTCAGGCGAGTTCGTAGAAAACGACATTATCCAAATCAAGTCATCCATCCAGCAACAGCTCAAAAAGGCCAAGTATGGAATATCAGATCACTCCACTGTAGAATTATGCCACTGGACAAAAAAATCATTCAAGGGAGAAGAAAGCTGCTACAAGCACAAGTTCTACGGCATATCAACACATCAGTGCATGGAGTTTTCCCCTGCAGGAATGTATTGTGAGAACAGGTGCGTCTATTGCTGGCGCCCAATGGAGTTTTATGACTCGTTGGAGATGAGTCCACAAAACGTGGCAGAACCACAAGACATCATAACCAAGCTGATGGCAGAACGAGAAAAACTGATCATGGGTCATTACGGTGATCCAAAATCAATCCACAAAAAACTTGACGAGTCACTACTACCTGCACATTACGCAATATCGCTTTCTGGCGAGCCTACCATGTACCCCAAGCTTCCAGAACTAATAAGATACCTCAAGACGCTGCCTGCAACAAAATCAATATTTCTTGTAACAAATGGCCAGGAACCACAGATGCTCAGACGCCTCCAAGATGAGGATGCACTACCAACACAGATCTATTTGTCCACAAATGCCGCAGACTGTGACTCCTTTATGAGAATAAACAAGCCAAGATATTCAGATTCATGGGAGAGATGGAACCAGTCCCTAGAATTATTGCAAAACATGGATACACGAACTGTTCTTCGAATGACCATGATCAGAAACCATAATGATTTTGAGGAAATGATTCCAGCGTTTGCAGATATGATAAGGCGCGCAAATGTGCATTTTATAGAGATAAAATCCTACATGCATATTGGCCGCTCCACAAACAGGCTTGCCCGCTCTGACATGCTTGAATTTGAGGAGGTCAGCTACTTTGCAGGTAAGCTAGCTGAAAAAAGTAAGATCTATTCAGAAATTGATGTGAGCATGGCATCAAGAATAGTATTGTTGCAAAACCAACAAAGAAAGATCAACCCCTTTATCTCTGCGTACGCACAAACCAGCTAGCAAATTTTGCCAGCGCACGATACCTATGAGACATGGTGTTTTTGTCAGGAATTTGCGCATAAGTCTTGGTTTTCCCCCTAGGGACAAATATTGGATCATATCCCCAGCCCTTACCTGAGATCCTTTTTGCGATTTTGCCCAGAGTAATTCCCTCAAAAAGAATCGGTTTTCTTTTTTTGTCACAATAAGATATTGTAGCATAGAATTTTGCCGACCTGCTTCCCCTTATCAGATCAATTACTCCCTTGTTGCCAATAGTATCAAAGACGTATGACGAATACGGTCCCGGAAAGCCACCAAGCGACGAAATGACCAGAGCATCATCCTCTATAATTATGGGCTTTTTGCATTTTGAAAACGCATCTAGTGCCTTTGTCTTGGCAATCTCTGATAAAGAATCAGACTGGATTTCCAGCAAGCTTGCCTGTAAGAATCCCAGCCTTATTCCAAATGAGGATAAAATTTCCTTTGCTTCCAGATACTTGTGTTTATTTGAGGACACAAAATACACATCACTCCATTCTCGCATATCTTCCCCTTCCCTCTATTATTGATAATTGGGCCAGTACCTTGTTGAATCGTTCTGTACCTGTGATTGACTTGTATCCTTTTAGAAACGCATTCCACAATTCCAGCATTATTTTTACATGAGCGCTACCAAGAATTTCTTTGTATAGTCGCAAATCCACCGCGTGGTCTTCTACTCTGATTGATTTTTGTGCAAGGCCAAAATCAATTGCATAGATTTTGTCGTTTTTGGATATGAAATTTGACGTGGTAAGATCGCCGTGAATTATGCCATTTTTGTGCAGTGTGGCAGTGATTCTGCCAATTTCCATACACGCAGATTTTAGCTTGGCGTCTTTTAGGTCTCTGACTATAGCTCCATTGATTTGCTGCATCAGAATAGTACAATCGTTGGTGTTTACCAAATAGATCAGGGGTGTTCTGATCCCAACGTATTTTGCCTCAGAAAGAATGGTTGCTTCCCGTATGGTTCGCTGCTTTCTTATTTTGCCATCCAGTATCGGATGTCGGTATGGTTTTGTTTTTCTCGTCTTGAGAATTGCGGGCATGTTGTCAAATTTAGTAAGATAAATGTCGCCTTCGGCACCTTTTTTGATCAGTTTCA
>VHBH01000024.1 GCA_016872055.1 Nitrososphaerota archaeon | reverse complement strand
GGGGCAGCCCCGATTCTTTCTATTGACGATATGGCAGATGGCGTTATCTCGGAATTACCAAGCCTTGCGTAAATCAAAAACAAAATTGCAATTGCCACAAAACCAAGTGTGATAAGTGCCCTGCCGTCTTTAGCCATTTGAGTCTGGTTTTGTCTACCCGCATTAAATTTTATCTGAATGGCAACTAAACCGTTTATGCGTTACTGGATAAATTCATGTTCGGCAGTCACAAAACTGAGATAAGCAAACTAAAAGAAAAGGACAATTTGCTGTGAAAATCCATGTATTTACTGATTTTTGAAAAACACGAAATAATATCAAAAAAGAAACCAGAGAGATAGAAAAAGAGACTAGGATTCTGAAAGAGAATTGGAGTATATCGAATCATGTTAGGTGTAAATTTTCAGGAAAATGAAGCCAAGTTCACAAAAATAGGCAAGCGCAGCAGGTTTTACGCTGATCTTTGACCAATTCTTAATCTAAAAAAAAAGAAAAAGACTAAAACCACCACTATGCGCAGCAGAGCGATTTTTTGAAGTCTTCTACACTGCGCGAGAACTTGCAGCTTTTGCAGACTTGCCAAGTTCTGGGTTTTAGGATCCTAAGTGGTGCGTCATAGCCAATTGAATACATTTTTCCGCCACATGCCGGACATGGTAGAGGTATGTCTATTTGCATGATTCAATTTAGTGGATTTTACATTTAAAAGCCGCGTAGGACTGATAAGTTATCCATACGATCATGTCATTCTTTAATAGAAACCAATCCATAGTGATACCAGTTGGATATTTCCCAAAAACAAGAGCCAGATTATTCCACTGCAAAAATTACACATGTTGGCTTTATCGATCCATATGCAATGGAGGGCATCATAATACTACAGTCCCATGACAAAAAAGAATTTCACATGAGGGCATTTTCCGGCGAAGTAGCTAGACACATCAAGTCTTTTTTGGAAGGGCGACGCGACACATTGCCAACCATATACAACATGTTTGAAGAAATATGCGAGGAAAATGAAATGTTGTTAGTCAAAGTTAAAGTCTATGAGAGCGGTAGCGTGTTGCGCGCAAACCTATACTTTACCGGCAAAAAAGACACTGTTCTGAGAAATTACAGAGCATCAGACGCAGTAGCTCTGGCCGCCTTTTACAACATTCCAATACTGGTCAGAAAGACACTACTCAAGGACAAAATGGAAAATCTAAGTTAGGACTTGTGCAAGCCTTCCTTCTTGGTGGGCACGCTTTATCTCCATTGCAATTCTTCGTCCTACCCCGAAGGTCTCTCCGTACTGGTATTTTGTGTATGGTGACGTGGTAGCCACAATTGGGTTGCCTGGCACACGCAGGGACACGTCATATACTACCATCTCTAAATCCTTGGTAATTACTGACTGTAGGGAGAATGGACCTATTATGCCGGGTGGGTAGACCTTTTTTACGCCTGCAACAAACTTGTCACCCATTTCTATGACTTTTTCTAATAATGACTCTCGAATGCTGGCAGGTGTGTGGCCCACCTCGATGTTTTGCGTATCGATATTGATGTCTAATTGCTGCTTTGCCGGAAGCGCATTATAGTCATGTATGTTGGTTTGAAGTCTTCGCTCTATTCCGATAAAATCAACCTGTTCGGAGATTGGCGTGTGGAAATAGTTGAAATTCATGTAGGTCCCAAGGACTAGTTCTTCAATGCTTGCTTTTTTGAGATCCTTGGCATCGATTATTCCTTTTTTGATTCTATCTTGAGATTTTGCCAGGAAATCCTTGTAGTTAGATGCTGTGAAAAATGCCCGCTCTAGCTTTCTTTTCTTTTCTTGTACTTTGACAATGACTGGACGGTCGATTTTTTTGGGATCACGGAAAATTTTGGGCAGTCTTATCTTTGATTTTTCTAAAAGATAGTACTGGTTTTTGACAAAACTTCTCTCCTCTGCCTGAAACAGTGTTCTGTTGCCAAACATCGGGACCTTGAATTTTTTCTCTATGGTATCATATCCTAGATAAGCAGTAAGCGCTCTGTGTGGAACAATTATGGTATTGGTATCCAGAAACATTTTTTGCATTTTGGGTGATGCCATATCAGAGAATTTGTCCACAACAATGATTTCATCTGCAATTCTCTTGAATCGCCTATATGGGATGTCCCTGCCCTTCTGGCATATTACGACAGTAGATATTCCTTCATCCTTTGCACCATCCATTATTTCAAGTGCGGAATGACTGCCCAAAACGCCTATTCTAAAGTCAGTATAATTTTGGATTATTTTTGATATTTCGTTTTTTATTGCCAACAATGTTTTCACAAATGTTGGTAATATAACATCTTTATTTCGTTGTACGGTCGGATATTGTAAAACTACCACCTCTTCATAATATCAATACAAACGAATCTGTTATGAATGGTAAAAGACAAATCAGCAACATAAAGCGAAAAACATACAAAAAACAGTAAAACTTGGGCACGAAATTTTACGGGTCACACCCCTCCCCCAAAAATAATTTGGGTTGTTTGTATGGGTTACCTCAATAGCCCTAGTGTTAAGCGGGGTATGCGTAATTACAGCTTAAAATAATCAAAATTCCTAGCCCACACCATGAAGCTAGTAATTGGAATGACTGGCAGCACAGGTGTAATTTACGGCGTCAGAATTTTAGAAGTGCTACAAAAATGTGGCATCCAAACTCACCTAGTGATCACAGACTGGGCAAAAAAATGCCTTGCAATGGAGACTGATTACAAACTAGATCAGGTAAAATCATTAGCCACAGAATATTCTGATGACTCTAATTTGGCATCTGGAATATCATCTGGCACATACAAACATGATGGAATGATCGTGATTCCATGCTCCATGAAGACTCTGTCCAGCATTGCGAATGGTTACGATGAAACCTTAGTGGCGAGAGCTTCCGGCGTCACACTAAAGGAATCGCGTAAGCTTGTCTTGGTTACTCGTGAAGCCCCACTCACCGCAATAAACCTGGAAAACATGTTGAAATTGGCAAGACTGGGCGTTATCATTTTGCCGCCAGTTCCTGGATTTTACACAAAACCCAAATCGATTGAGCAAATCATTGATCATACTGTTGGCAAATGCTTAGACCAGTTCAACATTGATCACGATCTATACAAAAGATGGGGAACCTAAACTGCCGAAAATTACAATCATTAAAGACATCACGGCAGAGCGACAACGCGTCTTTGATATTATTGCAAATTATGAGAATTTCCAAAACATTCTGCCAAAATATTTTCCATCGATTAGGGTCAGATCAGTTCGAGAAAACATCGCTATAGTGGAAGAGCACATGAGGCTGGGTGACAAGGAGTTAGTCATGATGACAAAACATGTCAGCAAATATCCAGAATCACACGATGTCTTTGTTTTGGGCGGTGACATCAAGGGTACTCACATTTCAGAAATCTATGAAAAAACAGACAAAGGAACCAAACTGACAATTAATGCCGATATCAAGCTAAATGGCACGATGAAGCTGGCAAGCATTTTTGGCAAATCCAAGATTGTACCTGAATTTAACAAAGTAATGGACGAGTTTTGTAAAACAGCGGAAATCTAGTCTTTTTTGTCTTTGAGATCTTTGAGCTCTTTTTCTGCCTCAAACTTGCCTTTTTCGTATTCCATTCTGGATTTACCGAGTGTTCTTGCAAGCTCTGGAATCTTTTTTGCACCAAACAGAATGATGCCTGCGGCAATTGCAATAAAGATCCATTCTTGGCCTGCAATAAAGCCGGTTATTGCTTGTAGCATTTGATTCTAATTGGTCAGTTCTCTGATTTAACTCTTTTATCGTTATTCAAATCGATGTAACGATTTATCAGATTCGAATTAGGCACAACCTGTCC
>VHBH01000023.1 GCA_016872055.1 Nitrososphaerota archaeon | reverse complement strand
ATCAGATGTTTTATGGAAAAGATCTTTACAAGAAAATCTTTGGCAAAAAATCTCAGTTCAAAAAAGGACTGATCGAAAATGATATTGTTCTTGTGACACAAAAACTGATAAATTCACTAGAGCCAAAATTTGCAAAAAAAATCGCCATAGTTACAGGACGTGGCAAAGAATCTACCAAATATTCACTGGACAAGTTATTTGACAAATTCGATATTGCTTCCTCATTTTTCCTAGAGGATCACTCAAGAACACTCGCAAAGCCAAATCCCAAATCTCTAATCATGTCAATAAATCGCCTAAAGTCAAAGCACTGTCTTTATGTTGGCGATTCCATGGAAGACCTGATCATGGCTAAAAAAGCAAGCAAGCTAGGAAAAAAAACCACATTTTGCGGAATCTATGGGACTTCCCAAAACCCAAATTCCAAAAAGAGATTCTTTGAAAAAAATAATGCCGACATCATAATACAATCAATAGACTTGATTCCAAAGGCATTAAATTTGGCGCACTAGGTTTTGTATTTGTGGCAAGAACAAGCAAAATCAACCGTGAAACAAAGGAAACATCGATTCTAGTCCAAGTAAACATCGATGGTTCTGGAAAAACCTCAATTAGTACAGGAATTGATTTTTTTGATCACTTGATTACATCGTTTGGCAAACATTCTATGCTTGATCTTTCTGTAAAGGCAAAGTCAAACGATGGAATACTGCACCACCTAATCGAAGACACGGGCATTGCAATTGGCAGCGCAATAGACAAGGCGCTAGGAAGCAGAACAGGCATTACGAGATTCAGCTATTCTTCTGTACCAATGGATGAATCCCTAGCAGAAGCCTCTGTTGACCTAGTAAGACGTCCATACGGCAAAATCAATCTCTCAATAAAACGATCAAAAATAGAGGGAATGTCAAAAGAAGACATTGAGCACTTTTTCTCGTCGCTAGTCCAAAACCTGAACAGCTGCATCCACATCAGTGTAAAGTACGGAGAAAACGACCACCACAAAATAGAAGCTGCAATCAAATCGCTAGCGGTAGCACTGAGAACTGCGTCAAATCTGGACAAAAAGCAGAAAGGAATTCCAAGCACAAAAGGTTCAATGTAATGAAGCTCGCCATTTTTGATTACGGAGCAGGAAATATCTTTAGCCTCAAAGTGGCACTAGAAAAACAAAATGCCCAAGTCGATGTAATAACAAACTTTGATGTTGCAAACAATTATTCCGGTTTGATTCTGCCCGGTGTTGGCAATTTTGATCCGGCCATTCGAAGCGTTCGAGATTATTCCAGTGTGTCGTTCCAGGAATATGTAAAAGACAAGATGCCAGTGCTTGGGATTTGCCTTGGAATGGAGATGTTTTTTGAAAAAAGCGAGGAAGGAAAGGAAATGGGACTTGCCGCCATAGAGGGAGACGTGATATTACTTCCAAACAAGTTCAAGATTCCCCACATGGGCTGGAACAGCATGAGAATCAAAAAATCAAATCCTCTTTTGGATGGTGTACCGGATAATTCTTGGGTCTATTTCGTCCACTCGTATAGAGCAAAGCCAAAAGACGACGATGTTGTGGTTGCTGATTCTGATTATGGAATCGAGGTTCCAGCAGTGATTAGCAAGGGCAATCTCTACGGGACACAATTCCATCCGGAAAAATCCGGCAAAATCGGCTCGCTCATGATACAGAATTTTCTGCGAGAGTGCAAAAAGTGAAGATAATTCCTGCAATCGATATAATGGATGGCAAAGTGGTACGACTAGTACAGGGCAAACCAGAAAACAAAACCATCTACAGCAACAATCCAGGAGAAATTGCAAAAAAATGGGAAAAACAAGGAGCGGACATGCTCCATATTGTAGACCTTGATGCTACGCTACAACTAGGATCAAATCTGGGACTAATCCAAAAAATGGCAAAAGAAGTATCAATACCGGTGCAGATTGCTGGCGGCTTGAGAGATGAGCATGTCATATCCAGTACACTTGACTTTGCAGATAGAGTGGTCATTGGAACTTTGGCATTCAAGGACACAGAACTGGTAAACAAGCTAGGCGGCAAACTTGGACATAAAAATCTGGTAATATCCGCAGACCACAACAATGGCGTCATAGTGATAAATGGTTGGACACAAAAAACTACAACCAATCTAGTTGACGCAGTTCAGGAATTCTCAAACATTGGGTTTACGGAATTTCTAATCACAAATGTGTCCAGAGACGGAATGTTGCAAGGACCTGACCTTGAAAATCTCGTACTGGCGTGCAAGCAAAACATCAACGTGATCGCAAGCGGGGGAATATCAAAACCATCTGATGTATCTGATGTCAAAAAATGCAATGCTTATGGAGTGATTTTGGGCAAGGCACTATACGAAGGCAAAATAACAATCGAGGAGGCAAAAAAACTAGCATGACACTAACAAAGAGAATCATCCCATGCCTTGATGTTGCAAATGGCAGGGTTGTAAAAGGCTTGAACTTTGAATCCATCAAAGACGCCGGAGACCCAGTACAGCTGGCGCAAAAATACAGCAACGAAGGAGCAGACGAGCTTGTATTTTTGGACATTACTGCATCACAGGAACAAAGGGAAACAATCAGATCGCTTGTGTCTAAAGTGGCTCTGGTAATTGACATTCCATTTACGGTTGGCGGTGGGGTTAAGACGCTTCAGCACGCCCGAGACATTTTGCTTTGCGGTGCAGACAAGGTGGCAATCAACACGGGCGCTGTAAAAAATCCGCAAATCCTAACAGAACTAATGGATCTATTTGGCAGACAGTGCGTCGTGGTGGCAATTGATGCCAAAAGGAATTACAACATTTCAAATGGAAAAAATGTCTTCTCTGATGGCGCCAAGAACTTCTGGTTTGAGGTCTTTATCTATGGAGGCAAAAAAGAAACAGGCCTTGATGCAATCGAATGGGCAAAGACAGCACTAAAACTAGGTGCAGGTGAGATCCTCCTTACCAGCATAGACAGAGATGGAACAAAGGATGGCTATGATTTGACACTCACAAAGGCAATAGTTGACGCTGTAAGCATACCTGTGATTGCATCCGGAGGGTGTGGTGAGCCGCGACACATGCTGGATGTTTTTAAAAACACCGATGTGGACGCAGCACTTGCTGCATCAATATTTCACTACGAGACCCATTCTGTGGATAGGGTAAAAGAATACCTCAAAGAAAACAATACCGATGTAAGGTTATAAGCTAAACCCATATTTCAGAATCATGCAAAAAACCATCGATGATCTGGATTTTAAAAAAGGTGACGGCCTAATACCAGTCATAGTTCAGGATGTAAACACAAAGGAAGTGCTCACACTGGCCTATACTAACAAGGAATCTCTCTTATTGACACAAAAAACAGGTAATTCGTGGTTTTGGAGCAGATCCAGAAACAAACTATGGATGAAGGGCGAAGAGTCTGGCAATGTCCAACAGGTAAAAGAAATTCTAATTGACTGTGACTTTGATGCAATTATCTATTTAGTAGTGCCCACAGGACCTGCGTGCCATACTGGCGAAAGAGTTTGCTTTCATAACAAACTAGACTAACATACTTTTTGAAACAAGCCTACTTCCGTTGGAACCGTTTGATTTAGTATAGTAAATGTAATGGGCTGATATTTTGTCCCTTCAAATTCGATCATCCATTTACCTATGATGTCATCAGTGCTACAAATTCCACGGTTTTTTGATAATTGTGGTTTGAAATAATAATTAAAGTCTGGTTTATTTTCTCCATTAAAGGGCAATGTCAGGTATACTGACGTTCCATTTGGTAAAATGAAAATTGCATTTCCTATGTCATTAGGCTTGAGGCCCTCTGCTATCATGAAAATCGTTTCACCAACCTTGTATTCTTTTAGATCGATTGCAAATGGACCAGATTTGTTCCAGTCTTTGAATTTATCTTCCTCTTCCTGTGTGGACACATCAATCGGTCCAACAAAAACTATGACGGCGATCACTG
>VHBH01000022.1 GCA_016872055.1 Nitrososphaerota archaeon | reverse complement strand
GCCTGGAACAGTTCCTCTAGTGCATCTCTATTTGGCTCCATTTGCTTGTTGGTTCGAGGATCCATTCCATATACGAAAATATCATCAGAGTGAAGCCACGCACTACGCATTCCGCCCTTTTTGATATTGACTTCGATTTCTCGCTTTACTTTTTCTGGTGGATAATATCTTAATGCTCTAAGTGTTACGTCACAGAATTTGCATCCACGGCCGCATCCCCTCATTACTTCAATCATCCCATGCATTGATGGTTCGACAATTTCCGGAATTTCGTCAATTTCCGGTCTGTCCCAGAAGTTCACAAATCTTCCATGTAGCTTTCTTCCATTTCTTTCGTATTCTTTGATGTCTACTTTGAAATCACTTCGCTTCCTAAAGGGATTCATGTTTTCAAATTCGCCGTCAATTAGATAATTGAAAAATCTGCCTGCATGTCCGTCAATTTCTGGCGCGATTCCACCAAGCTCGCCTTCTAAAATAGCATAGATCCCAAGCTCTTCTATTTTTTCTGGATCATAGTTGTACTGCCATGTTCCAGAAGCGCCGGAGATTACCTTGGCATTACTTCCGTTCTTTTTCTTTGCCTCTATGATTTTTTTGTGTAAATCAATATTGTAATATTCGTCGTACGACATTTGCTTTCTTCCATAGGTAAATGTCATGGTGACTGGGCCCATTCCAAGCGGGTCCATCTCATATGTACCAACCACTTGGGTTTCAGGGCCGATGAATTTTTCGACATGGTCTGGATGTGCTACCACTACATCTTCTCTTGCAAATCCGTCGCGTAATAGGCCTGCCTCTACTTTTCTTAGGCCGTATGGGGCGTATGCCGCAACCCCATTGTTGTGTGGAATTGGATTACAGATAAAGTCAAAGAGAACCTTTGGGGTTACTTGGTTTTTTAGAATTTTGTACCAAAAAGAGTTGTGATCTCGGTTTGGATCCAGTGCTGGCGCGCATCCAAAGAAGGTAGCTAGTGAGATACCCCTATAGTTAGACATCAGAGTTCGGTCTGCTGTCAGTACGATCTTGGGTTTTGCCATTGACGCGTCTCTTTTTTTATTTATTTTAAACCTTTAGGTAGTTTTATAGCGGGATTTCGTTGGATTAGTAATTTTCCAAGATTCCAGACTTGGCTCTATGATTGTGACCAAATTCTTGCGAGTTTGCCAGAAATTTTCCATCGAAGATAGTACCGTCATGACACACCAATACTTCATCCATGCAACAGCTGCCGCAGATTCCTATTGCGCATTTCATCATTCGTTCCAGTGATGCTTGGACGAAAATTCCTTTTGAATTTGCAAGTTGGACAATTTTGTGCATCATTTTTTCAGGACCACAAGTGTAAATTGCATCAAACTTTGTACCCTTGACTAGATTTTCCAGCACGTCTGTAACAAAGCCTCGTTCTCCGTACGAGCCGTCTTCTGTAGTTACTATAATTTGGTGCTTTTTATCCACAAGAATTCTATTTGCAAGACTTTCAAAGAAAACTTCGTCTTTTGACTTGGAGCCCATCAGTATTGTAATATCGTTTGTCGGCTTGGCAAATTTTGCTAGCCTCATCAGCGGGACTAAGCCTGTCCCGCCACCAATAAGTGCAATTTTGCCGTCACGAATGTCAAATGAATTGCCATATGGACCGCGGACTCCGATTTGCTGTCCCACCTTTAGGTCATACAAGGCAGTAGATGATACGCCGCGCTTTCGAACAGTAAATGCGGCCTTGCCTTTTTCTTCTGTAATCATTATGCTCATTGGCAGCTCGTTCACACCTGGAATCCATACCATTGCGAATTGTCCAGGCAAAACATTTTCCAGATTTGAATCAGATATTATTATAGTTCGGACAGTCGGGGTTTCGTCTATTACCTTTTCAATTGTTCTAATGGATGGCGTATTAGAAACGCTTTGCAAGACCTACCATCTCCGAGATTTTTATATATCCTTTTTTCTTCATGTAATTTTCAATACCATCATTGATGTTTCCAAAGATGTCGATCCACCCATCACCTATCGCGCTGCCCACTTGCACGGCAGACGCCCCTGCAAAGATAAACTCTAGTGCATCTTCCCATGTAGAGACTCCACCACAACCAATTACTGGAATGTCGAATTTTGATGTGATTTCATAGACGCATCGGACTGCCACAGGTTTTATCGCAAGACCAGACAGTCCTCCAATTTTATGGCTCAGTATTGGTCGTTGCGTCTCTATATCAATTCCCATTGCGCGCAGAGTGTTAATTGCCGTGATTGCATCTGCTCCTCCGTCGATTGCAGCCTTGACGGTATCCAGATAGTTTGTAGTGCCAAGTCCGACTTTACCTATCACTGGAGCTTTTGCAACCGACTTGACTCTAGATACAATTTTTGTTACCAGTTTTGGATCATCGCCTACTTCGAGTCCGACCTTTTCCACATGAGGGCAAGACAGGTTTAGCTCGTATGCCGCAACATTACAACCCTCAAACTGTTTTACCATGAATTCAAATTCGTCTTCAATAGAGCCAACCAGACTAACTATGATTGGAACGTCCTTGTTTGGCTTTATCATGTTTGCAAAATATGGGGCACCGGGATTTGAGAGCCCTACTGCATTAAGATAGCCACCTTCGATTCCTACAATGGTTGGATTTGGATAGCCATCCCATGGCTCCTTACTAAGTGATTTTGATACTACCGCACCTGCCCCGCTGCGATAAATTCGATTGAAAACCTCAAGCGATATGCCCAAAATTCCCGAGGCAAGCATTGCAGGCCTGCCAAATTTGATTGGTCCAATCGATACAGAAAGGTCAGGCGTCACTTGATTGAGTTGGATTTGTTGTCTTATAATAGTTGATTTATGGTAGCTTTTTTAATCCGAAGATCAAACCTGCATTGTGTATTTTGTTATAGTAACAGAGCTTGGAATTGTAGTTTCACAAAATAATACCGTTTCCAAATCATTTGCCTTTGATAATTCAGCAGCAGAATTTGTGGAAGCAAAAAAAGGTAATCTAAAAAACAATTCCATCATTAATTATCTCAGAGAATTAAACGCGGGATTTTTCATAAGTGATGACGCACTGCTCAAGGTGCTCAAAAAAGAATCACTTGACGTTCAGATAATGGATGAAAAACAACTAGACGAAATCCAAGCAAACAAGCCCCAGGTCTTAGTTGATGCTGGATTTGCAAAAAATGTCGGCGACGCCATGTCAAAGCTTAGAGACTTTGCATTATCACTATCGGCATCAAGGGTTACTGAGGTATCCCAGAGTCCAGACCTGCACATCATCCAGGCAATCAATGCGCTTGACGAAATGGACGTAATGATTAACGGTTTATCATCAAGATTGCGAGAATGGTATGGTTTGCACTTTCCAGAACTTGACAATATCATAGACAGCATAAACGGTTATGCACAAATCGTCATGGCTGGCAACAGATCTTCTCTTTCAGAGCGAGTCTACCAGGATGCGGGCTTTCCAGATTCCAAAGTCCAGATGCTTTCTGTAATTCAGCAAAAAAGTAAGGGTGGTGATATTTCCCCAGAAAATCTCGCCATAGTCCAATCAATAGCAAAACAAATTCTTGACATGGCAAAGGCAAGAAATGCAATTGAATCCCACATTGAATCTCAGATGAAGTCCATTGCTCCAAACGTTTCGGCCATACTTGGCACTGCGGTTGGGGCAAGAATTTTGGCCAAAGCAGGGAGCATCAAGAAATTGGCAACACTTCCTGCAAGCACCATTCAGGTTCTTGGCGCAGAAAAGGCTCTATTTCGGGCACTAAAGACCGGAACACAACCACCAAAGCACGGAATTTTGTTCCAACACCCAATAGTTCACGCAGCACCACGATGGCAGCGAGGCAAGATGGCTCGAGCCATCGCATCAAAGGCAGCAATTGCTGCACGCGTTGATGTATACGGCGCAGGACTAAACCAGACTCTACTGGACAAGCTAAACGTTCGAATCACAGAGATTGGAGAAAAATACAAAGAGCCAACAGAGCGCCCACCACAACCACAGAGAGAAGAACGTCAGGACTTTGGAAGAAGAGA
>VHBH01000021.1 GCA_016872055.1 Nitrososphaerota archaeon | reverse complement strand
AAAATCTCCCGTTCAATTAATATTAGATAACAGCGTAATTTGATGCTAAATGGATGATACATTGCTTTACCCGACAGAAAGATACCGCTGCATTTCTTGCAATGGTTCAAAGATTGGATTTATCATAAACAAAATAGACTATGCCAAAATATTTCGGATAAATAACGGACTGGCAAAAATATCCGAGCTAACAGATCCGAAAAATTACAAGAGATATCCATTATGGCAGTGCAAGTCATGCTATGAAGTTGGAGTATATTATTTTGAGAAATAAAGAATTCATTTTCCAGTGCAGAAATCTCGGCGCCAGACATTATGAAAAAATCGCCAGGGCAATATCAGATTATGGACCATTAACTGATGAGCAGATTTGCGATTATTCTGGAGTAATCAGGATTGACCTGACAAGATCTGTAATTTCAGACATGAAATCACATGGATTGCTACAGTCATTTAGGGTTTTAGTGCCAGAAAAAAACTGGCATGTCACCAAGTACAAGATCAATTACTAAAAAACATGACTTTATTTGCAGTAATTTGGCAAAAGCTGCGCGGACATCGTGTCTGCTCTGACCAAAGAAACAAGACTGCCTGAGAAAATTCTAGTCAGCAGAATATGGTATAATCAATAGCCGCCAGGACTCTGGGTCCATTCTTTCTTCATGACATCGATTTCGGTTTTTAACTCATAGGCTGCCATGTCTATTGCATACTTTACAATTGCATTTTCAGTCGAGAAAAAGCCACTGAACTTGCCTTCGCCGACATCTTCTGCAACCAAACCGACTGGGCCATTTTGATCACGAGTGACGACCATCCATACTGTCTTGAGGCTAGTTCCAACACATGAAACCACGGTTGCATGAGGTGGAATTGTCTGCGCCAAGTATGGGTTGTTAAAATTACCAATAATCCAGATTTTCGGGAGGCTCTTCATTAGTTTCATGTATCTGCCTTCTACGTACTTGTATCTAGCCTCATCCTCAAATGCGGCAACTAGAGGTCGTGAGTGCTTGGCGGCATAGTTTTCTATCATTATGCTCAGAGCATACAAATCAGATCTGTCAGCTAAAATGTTGATGTATTTGGAGTCTTGAAAGTTCTGAAAGTTCCAATGTGTGTAAACAGTCTCATCAACGGGTGCAATGGCTTTGTTTTTTGGAAATGCTGTATAGATTTTATTTATGAATGACTCCATAGCGTAATTCGCTACTAATACTATATAATGGTTATAGAATTTTGTTCTGCTGCTAACAATTAGAATCAACGAACTAGAATCCATTTAATATCATTGAAGAATTATCTGTTTGTGGCCGAACGGCTTTACAATGATTCATGTTATTATTCAGAAGACCAAATTAGTTATTTTATAACAAATCTGATATCAAACGAGATTGTCTTATACCAAGACATCTCTTCGAAATGGTGGCAGTCTGCAAGGAATAATGATGCTGAAATTCGAAAATACATAACCGAAAAATTCGCTCGTGATTTTTACCCGCGTGTGGTCGCAATTAGAAATAAAAAATTTGATATTGATTATGATCTACCCTATCTAAGATCTCACATTATAGATTCCATAAACAAGGGCTTGTTCTCCTATCAGTACGAGGAGGAAAAAATAATTGAAAAGACGACTCAGCTGCTTCACTCTGGGGTAGCGTCGATGATTAAGGACGTTAAGAAATACAATCCAAGACTTGCAATCAAGATTCTCATTTGAGTTATTTCGCATTGCAGTGGGATTTTTTGATTCAGTTACTGGTGGCAATTAGATTTTTTTAGTATAGATGTTTGCTGCGATTTTATATACTATAATGTCGAATCGCCTCAATTCTAATCAAAAAGAGCCAATGAGCGGTAAAATTCTATTCGGATTAGTCGTAGCAGTAAACCTACTTTGTTTTAACTGAAAACTGCTGCCCGTTTCCAATTGGAATGACTATTGTCTGGACGCTTTTGTTTTTCATGACCATTGCCAGGTATTTTTTTATGGACTTTTGATATCTAGTAGGATACAAAATATTATCAGCGCAGATAATTCCGCCCTTGTTTAGCATTGCCAGTCCTGCCTTGAAATAAAACGGATAGTTTTCCTTGTCTGCATCAATGAATACAAAGTCATAGTATTGCCTGGCTTTTTTTGTTTTAAAATCATCTAGCATTTTTTGCAGGAGCTGCTTTGCATTGCCCTGAATTATTTGGATTTTTTGCGAGACTCCTGCCTGCTTGAAATTATGCCTTGCCCTAGCAATTTTTTGCGGGTTTTGCTCTAGGGAAATTATCTTTGAGGAATTCGTTATTGCCTCTGCAAACCAAATTGTAGAATATCCAACAGATAGTCCTATTTCCAGGATTCTCTTTGGCTTCATAGCCCGGATTATTCCATTGTAGAATAGTCCCGTATCCTCAGTAATTGCAAGCATCCTGTTTTCGTGTGGGATCTTTTCATAGTGCTTGTCCTCGTATCTTGCCTGCTTTCCTAGCTGGTCCAGTATTTTGGCAATTTTTTTGTCCATTTTTCTAAAAGGTCTTGTACTTGTTGGACATTATCATGCACACAAAGATTCCCTTGCCAGAGACAACATTTGCCTTGTGGCGTAATTTCTTTGGAATGAACACAGTGCACGGTGCTGTAATTTTGTAAGTTTCATCTTCTAGCTGTATTTGATATACCAGCTTACCGCCTTGGGGAATTATCAGGTCGATTTCATCTACATTGTGGCTGTGCAGAGTTGTATATGGCGGAATTTTTTTCCGAGTTGCATTTACCTCGTGCACTGCCAGGTGGATTTTAGACTCTGGAATCTGGGATTTGCCTAACATCAGGGTCCTGCGAATTGGCGCCTTTGAATGGCCCGGAACCTTGTGGAGAGACTCTAGAATTCCTTTTGTTATGTATTTGCGGTATTTTGCCATTATAATTTAGATAAATTTGCAATATTAAACGACTATGATCGGATTTGCATATATTCAGAGATTGTAGCAACTATTACATGCAAGACAGGACTGGCGAGTGGTTTGTGCCCAAGTTCGGTCCTAGAAATTTCAGGCGCGCAGTGGGAATTTTGTTTTTGCCATACACTGGAATTGTCACATGCTTTGCTATTTGGGGCTCACTAGTAGAGAATTTTGCCCCAGAGAGGACCATAGCTATTGCTGTGATCTATTTTCTAGCACTGGGCGTATCTGCGCATTTGCTAGATGCAGTTGGCGGCAAGACCAAGCCATGGGGTGAGCTGCCAAAGCGAAAAATTGCAGCTCTGGCAATTACAATCCTAGGATTAGCATTTGCAATTGGAATTTACTATTCCATATTGGATTCGCCGCTTTTGATTCCAATAGGAATTGCCGAGGGTTTTTTCCTCTTTGCGTATAATCTGGAGCTATTCAAGGGAAGATTTCACAATAATTTCTGGACTGTTATATCATGGGGAATTTTGCCCGTGTTTGCAGGCTCGGCAATCCAGACAAATTCCATTTCTATTCAGACGGTGATTCTTGGTGCGATTGCTGGCGCACTGACCCTGGCACTAATTAGGACGTCAAAAAAATACAAGGGCGCATTATATGGCAATGCCGACCAGAAAATTATAAAAAAACAGGCGACAATTCTCAAAATTATTAGTCTAGGAGTAATTGGCTTTACTGGTATTTTCTTTATTGTTTTAGAATTGCAGTAATTACACAACTGCATCCAAATGCAAAATACTTTGTTTCCACCTCAAATCCAGCGGATTTTAGCTCTGCTCTGTATTGCTCTATCCAGTCAGAGGATTTTACAAGCCCGGGAAGATTTGCAAATGCAAACGACCAGCTGGGAATGAATTTGCCACAAATTTGCAGCATTGCAAATAATGCATGCCAGAATTTTTGCACCAGCTTACTTTTAGGATATGCAAAATCATGCAAGATAATCCTGCCGTCTTTATTGAGATGTATGACGCATTTTTGAATTAGGGTTTTGGCATCACAGTATTTTGGAATATATGATGATACTATAGAGTCAAATTTTTTTTCCAGGCTTAGTTTTTCAGCATCCTGATTCAAAAACGACACATTTGAAAAATTGGAATTTTTAATTGCTACATCCAGATAGTTTTGTGAAATGTCAATTCCCAAAATTTGCGATTTTGGGAATTTTTGTGCAATCATTCTGGTTAGGATTCCTGTTCCGCATGCTAGGTCCAGTATTGAATCGCCTCTGATTTTTTTTATAATGTATGATTTCCATTTTTTATCCTGCCCCAGTGTGGCGTATTTTGCTACAGAATCATATGTAGATACAGTATCTGTAAAGAATTTTTGTGCTAGTTCTTTTGGGGAATTGCTCACGATTATTTTGATATTCCACACTTGACATAATACTTTTGGTGGCATTTCTCTTCGCGATAAAACTCGTGTGTGGGAAGAATTTGCATTACAATCGTTTCTACAACATAGTAATGCAAGTTAAGACGTGTGTTTTCCTCTCAAACGAGGGGGAACGCATTTTTACTCTTTGTCTATGAATTCATCGGCCGTTGGTGGCTCTGGTGAAAGACCCTTTCTCTTTCGAGTATCAGCAATCAGGTTTGCCTGAATTGATTTTGGCATTGGAGTCCATGCCTTAAAGTGAGTGTTCCACATTGCTTTTCCAGCAGTCTGTCCCCTCATTACCTCTGAGATGTCAAATGTCTCTGAAGCCGGAATCTCTCCAGTAATAATACTGGTGATGCCTTTTTGTTGCATATCAAGCACCTTGCCGCGTTTTCCAGATAGCACTGTTGCAACATTGCCAATCATGTCTTGCGGTACTCTGACCTCAATTCCAAGCATTGGCTCTAGCAGAATTGGATTTGCCTTGAGCATTGCTGCCATGCATGCTCTTCTTGATGCCGGCGATAATTGTGATAGACCCCTGTGTGCAGTGTCCTCGTGGGGTACAAAGTGAGTAAATGTGAACTTGCAGTTTCTGACCTGCTCTTTTGCAAGCGGTCCTTCCTTCATTACCTCTTCGAATCCAGACAGAATGGAATCAGATGATTCCTGAATAAACTGGACACCTTTGGTGCCGTTGATCATAATGTTTCCTCGAGAATCAAATCTCATTACACGCTTTGCGGTATCGGTGTCCCAGCCCTTTGATTTGAGGACGTTTTCCATTTCCTTTTTGTCCTTCATTTCAGATAATTGCCCTGCACGAATCATGTCTGCAATTTCTGGCTCTAGTGGTTCTATTTTCATGAAAATCTTGTTGTGTCTGTTTGGCGATTTTGACATTACCACTTCAGATTCATTCTGAATTGTTTCTCTATAGTTGATGAGTGGTTGTGATGTTACAATCTGCACGCCTGCATCAGCAATTAGTGATGTGGCAATTTCTAGGTGTAAGACGCCCATTCCGGCAATCACTGTTTCGCCAGATTCCTCGTTGATTTTGACTACAAGGTTTGGATCCTCGATTGTGATTCTTCGCAGTGCCTCGACTAGTTTTGGCAGGTCTTTAGGATATTTTGCCTCGACTGCGATTTGTACGACAGGCTCTGAGACATATTTGATTCCTTCAAAGATTGAAACGTCTTTAACAGTAGATAATGTCTGTCCCGCTCGAGCTTCAGTTAGTCCAAGCAACGCCGGAATGTTTCCTGCTCCCAATTCCCCGACCATTTCTCTCTGGTTGCCCATGAAAAAGTTCACAGATTGGATTTTTCCCTCTCGTTTAGTATCAATTAGATGCACTGGCATTCCGTCTTTGAGTGTGCCCGAGAACAATCTTCCAATTGCTACCGGACCTGCCGCAGGATCCATTGCCATGTTTACAATCATCATTACCGCAGGACCATTGTCATCGCAATTCAGAATTGCTTTGCCAATCTCGGATTC
>VHBH01000020.1 GCA_016872055.1 Nitrososphaerota archaeon | reverse complement strand
GACCAGTCCAAAATTGAAATGTTTCACGAATTTTTATCAAAATACATAACTGCTATAGAGTCCAAAATAAAATGATCAAAGCTTTCTTAGTAACGTAAATCTGGACTTTTTAGGCTCGATCTCCTCGTGAATGTCTACATTGCTGATTATTTTCACTCTGTAATCCATCCAATATTTTTTCATGTTTCGCCCGTATGTAGCTGGGCTGTCGCTGATCTTTTCCTCATTTTCAGAAAACAACTCTATATTGAAAATGTATTTTTTTGACACGCGAAACATCTCGTCTACTGCCTTTTTGATGTCCTCAGAGTCAAGGTAATTCAGTACGTTTCTTGTAAATACCAAATCAATAGAATTATCCTCAAATGGAATTTTACAGATATCTGCAATCTGAAAGTTAAACTTTGGCAAGTTTTTCCCTGCTTGCGTAATAGCCAGCTCAGAAATATCAATTCCATTAATGTCTGACTCGTCTGGAAATAACTTTAGGTCATTTCCTGCACTAGTTCCTACTTCTAGAATGTTTTGTACCCGCAGTGAGATAGCCAAATCGCGGATGAATTTTGCCATCTCATAGTTAAAGTTGCCAAGATGATTCTTTGCGTAATCATCCCAATATTCTAGTGCTTGCATTGGCAAGGAACCATAATGGTGTCAAATGTACAGTCATGTGGGCCTTCCGATCTAGCATCTATTGCGATTTCTTTCATGCATTCAGAGTGCCTGCCCTTTTTACAAAACCAGCAAATTCTATCTGTGCTTCCACCGACTGAACACGAATCCATAATTGTAATTGGTATAATATCTAAAAAAACGTTATAGGTATTTTAGCCAGTGTATGAATCGTTCGTCCCTACCCATCGCTACATCCATGAATGATTTTTGTAGGGATTTGGTGACGTTGCCCATTTTGCCGTCAGCTATGGTTACATCGTCTACTTGGGATACCGACTTGACCTCGGCCGCAGTCCCGGTCATGAATATCTCGTCTGATGAATACAGATCGTCGCGGTCTAACTCTTGCTCTGTAATGTCCATACCGTTTGATTCTATTATCTGGATTACAGAGTCTCGCGTGATTCCTGCAAGGCAGCCTGATGTTAGCGGCGGCGTGTAAATTTGGCCATTCTTTACAACAAAAATGTTTTCTGCACTACCTTCGGCTATTTTTCCGTGATAGTTCAGCATGATAGCTTCATCGTATCCATTTTTGAGTGCCTCCACTCTTGCTAGAGCTGCATTTGCATAGTTCGATGCTCCCTTTGCCTGCATTGGCTGTGACCTGGAATCAATTCGCAGCCAGCTGGAAATTTTGCATTTTGCACCGGTTTGCTTTCCTGCTTTTGATTCGCCCATCTTCCACTCCCAACATGCAATGGAGACATCAACCTTGTTCGGAGTGGGAGTCAGTCCCATGGTACCATATCCGTAATATGCCAGCGGTCGAATATAGCACTCTTTTAGGGTACTTGCCTTTACTGTCTTTTCTATCGCATCGGTTATCTGGTCTTTTGTATATTCCATTTTCATTGAATACAGTTTTGCAGACCTGAAGAACCTATCAACATGTTCTGGTAGTCGAAATATTGCAGAGCCTTTTGGGGTGTTGTAGCAGCGAATTCCCTCAAAGACTGCCGTTGAGTAATGTAAAGCATGAGTAAGTACGTGGACTTTGGCATCTTTGAACGGTACCATCTTACCGTTCATCCAGATTTTTCCTACTTCTTTCATAGAATGTCGGAAAAGTACCACTAATTAAAAAATTATCTGATAAACCCACGCACGCCTAAATACTGGGATTGCGAAATGGTACCATGGAAATAGCGTCATCCATTCTAGCCATGGGACTGGTTGCCGTAGGCCTAATTGGGCAGGGCTTTGAGATGAAAAAGATTCGTGCCTCTATTAGGATTGATGAGCAGATGAGTCCAAAGAATGTCTTTACAGACAGGCGCAACTTCAAATGGTACGCGCTGATTTTCGCAGGCTTGGTTCTAAGCTTTGCAAGATTCTAGGATTTGTGCCTAGCTCACAAAAAATCTAATGGATCTATATAGATTACATCTAAATATTCCGATCGCATAATGTTAGTAGAGCGTGTTTTGGGTAACGCCGGGCTGATTCTAGACTATGGCCCATGAACAAACCCAGCGTGGACTCTTGGATAACCAAGGGCTCCATATGCGATTTGTACTATTCATGAGAAGGTGATTTTTGACCTTTCGGAATGAACAGCACGAATCGCTGTTTTTATGTTATCTGCAGAATCATCAACTACTATTATGACTCTTGACGTTTCTTCCTGCGCATCCATGTTTAGGATGTTGAGGCCTGCTTCTCCTATTCTGGAGCTTGCCTTGGACACGATTTGGTGGACTCGCCACATCTGGTCGCCAATTAGTGTTATGACACCCCGATTATATTGTATGGTAGCTAGTGAGTCAAACCCAAGAAAGTATCGCTCGTTTCGCTTGACATAGTCTGCATCCAGAAATAGAATTCTTGTAAACTCGATATCATCACTGGTAAATGGCGATAAAATCACAAACTCGGAATAACGCTTTTCTTTTTCCAACGATTCTAGGAGGGCTTCTGCAGCGATACTTTCTATTTTGAGAATTGCGCAGTTTTTCTTGCCTGTGACTATCTTTAGCGGATGACCGTTCTGGTTGTCTGATTTGCGTAGGATGGTTGTGGTCTTACTGGGATCCTTCATGTTTGTGATTATTATTGGCATATCTACTCCGTTTTCCAGAATTTCCTTGATTGCAATTGGGTCCAGTATCTTCATACCAAACATGCCTGCAATCCTTGCCTCATTGTATGATAGCAGTGTAATGTCTTCTAGCTCCTCTGATACTATTCGTGGGTCTGCAGACACCACTGCACTGTCTTTTTCAAAGTCGATTCGAGTGTCGTATTTTTTGTGGAACAAAATTCCAAGATCTGCAGCCGTTCTGTCTGAGCCTCCCCTCTCGTATGTTGTTTCGACTCCGTCCACAGTTTTTCCGATAAATCCTCCGACAGATATTACCTCGTTGTTTTTGACTAGCTCCTCGAGTGGTCCTAGCCTTGCGGCAGACTCTGATGCAAGGAAATTAGTCGACTCGATATTGTTGTCGGTAATTATAGGCCAAGCGTCATAGCTTGCAACGTCTGACTTTAGGCCAGCACTCTTGAGGATGTAGCTCATCACATACGACATGAGAATCTCCCCTGAGAAAGCAAGTGCACGTGAGCGAACCTCATTTGAAAATGATTTTTTGTCTTTTGCCTCGTAAAAAGCCTGGGTTGCCCTTGCAAGAAACGAATCTATTGTCTTTTGGCATTCGGATTTGTACTGATCCGAAACTGATGATAGGATTTTCTGGTATGATTGCTTGATTGGTGTGATATCTGGCGTTGCTCCCTCTTCTGCCTTTCTGCCAACGTATAACGCCAGGTCCGTGAGTGATTTTCTTTTTCCCTCGTGAATTGTGAGTGGGGCTGAAAAGACTGCGACTACTTTAGAGTCCTTCTTTAATTGTTTTATTCTGGATATGATATCTGATACAAACTCACCGTCAATTCCACTTGCGCTTCCACCAAACTTTGCTACTACCAACCTTTCCAAGTAAGATTGGTTGCAATTAAAACCACTTTTAAGGGTACGCTATGAATACTGTAAAATAATATCGGCTGCCTTTTTTGCGCCGTCGGTCTTCACCTGCCTGCGTTCTGATTCTAGCTTTTGCGGAATCAGGGAATCTAGTTTGTAAATGTCATCAAAGTAATAGCCTTCCTCTTTTGCATTGTCTTCCTGCTCAAAGTGTCCCTTGATTGGAATGAAAATTCCCGGCGTGCCGTATGCTCTTGATTCATCAATTGTAGATTTGCCAGCAAGTGAAATAACCAAGTCTGATGCAAAAATTATCTCGTGCAAATTATTTACAAAGCCCAAATTCCTGATATTTTGATTTTGGATTTCCAGTGCTGGACCACTGACTAGTACCAAGTCGATGTCCTTTAGGTTGGAGGCCGCCTCGATTGTTTTTTGGATTAGGAATCTACCTGCGTCTGTTCCACCAACACTTGCGACTATGGTTTTTTTCTCAAATCCGAGTCTTTTTCGAAGCTCTTCTCTGGTGTGTTGCGTGGACCTTACTATTGGGCCAACTCGCCTAACGTTATCTTGGTCTGGGCCTGTCTCTGGGAGTATCACTGTGTCGCATTTTTGGATGATTTCTCTCATGGATTTGTTCATCCTTTTTTCTATAATCGACCCTATTCCCTTGGTGAATCTGGTCTCCAAGATGTCTGTGATTAGTATTGTCGGGATCTTTTTTTGCTGCGCTATTGTCAGCGAAGCAAAATCTTCGTCACTTACTATGATCTTCGGACGCTCAGAACTGATGAATCTGTCTGATATTTTCTTACAGTCCTTGTAGTACTGGTAGTATTTCCAAAGCCAGCCTAGCGAACCCCGCAGTGCGCCATTTTGTACATCAAAGTTTGGTGGAGCATACTCGTCATTTACCGAAAATCCATAATCTGAGATCATCTTGGCAGCGCCTGCCCCTGTGACAAACTTTGGCGGTTTTTTCAAAAACTGCGCTATTGCAATATCGCGTGTTGCATGTCCTAGGCCTATTGGGCTGCAGAAAAACCCGATGTTATGGTACAATGATTTTTGTATTGAATCTCTCAAAGTTTAAATGGTTTCTGAAAAGGAATTTTGCTGGGCTCATAGTCCAGTTGGTTATGACGTCGCCCTTACACGGCGAAGACCCTGGGTTCGAATCCCAGTGGGCCCATTTTTACACTATACCTAACTCCTTACTATTTTGTAATGATATAATTAAAGTTGGAAATACAAACAAAGACTAACAAATTCAAGTAGGGCATAATATCTGAGCTAAACCCTGGTCATACAAAATCCGAAAGGGGATCTGGCGGCTAGTTTTTTGCTTTGTTGCGTTTTTTCTCTTTAATTCTCTGATTCATTCGCTTTATTCCTTGGGCGAATCTTTGTTTTTCCTCTTTGGTCTTTAACACAAGCTTGGGCACATGCGTCGGCCTGCCGTCCTCATCCAGCGCAACTGATGTTACCAGTGCAGTTCCAGTCAACGTTTTGGTTCCATTGATAAGGTCTTCTGCTTCGACTCGGACCTCGATTTCCATTGAAGAATTTTTGACTGCATTGAGTCTGGCATTTAGTATCAAGGCGTTTCCAACATAAACCGGTTTGAGAAAGTCTACTCGGTCAATGCTTGCGGTTACTGCATTTTTTCTGGAATGCCTGTGGGCGACGATTCCGGCTACAACATCTATTTGTTTTAGGATTTCGCCGCCAAATACGTTCCCCGCAGGATTTGCGTCATGTGGAAACATTCTTGATATTACCTCCACTTTGGATTCGTTTGCGCTTTTTGCACTCAAGGATTTCAATTATGGTATGATGGCAGTATTTCTTGTTTTTGTCGTCTTGGTGCTTTTACAGTAATTTACCGCGAAAAGCCAGGTTGGGTGCACAAGATTTTTTATCACTATACGAAATAATCTGTTAGTTGAGTGAACTATCATCTAATGACAAACTGACATTAGTTCAGTATGCCATAGAAAAATATGAAAATGAGGCCGTCCTACTTGAGAAGCTAAAAACCATTCTATCGGAAAAAGACGCGCAAAGAAGCATTGATACTTTGATTGGGACTCAACGAGTGCGAAGAATTGGGCCTGAAATCATACAAAACAATACCTCCCACACAGAACTACCAGATCTACCAGAAACTCTAAGGCCAATAATTGATAGTCTATAAAAAATTCAGATCCATTCGAAAATAGGCAATTTTTTAAACATACCTGCAACTTGTCTGTGTATAATCATGGAAGAAATTCTGTCTCAAATTGGTGAAATGTCTCCAGTATTGATTATGGGCCTTGGATTGGCAATTGGTCTGGAGCATGCATTTGAGCCAGATCATGTTGCTGCAGTAAGCACACAAGTATCAAAGGGAAGATTTATGCAAAAATCTACAAAACAAATAATCAAATCTGGCACCATGCGTTCTTCCATTCTCGGTGCATTTTGGGGAGCAGGTCACACCACAACACTGGTTCTGATGGGGTTGTTAGTCTATGCACTGGCAGTAAAAATAGAGCAAAACATCTTTTCGAGCTTGGAGTTAATCGTCGGAATGATGTTGATATTTCTAGCAATTACTACGATTTCAAACAAAAAAATATTCAAGCTACGACACAGGCACCCACACCAACACAATGATGGCTCGACGCATTATGATGAACACAATCATATCGATTCTGAGCATAAACACTCTCACAAATCATATCTGATTGGATGCATACATGGCTTGTCAGGTAGTGGAAGTCTCGTTGTTCTGACAGCAGCTACTCTGAACAACGTTGGAATGATTCTTGGATTTATCTTGGTTTTTGGAATCGGCTCCATACTTGGAATGGCTCTGGTCTCTGGTTTGATGGGAGTGCCATTTGCTCTCTCAAATAAGGTAGTACGAATCAACAAGATTGCGCGTTATATTGCAGGGACGTTTTCGTTGTTGATTGGTGCAAATATCATATATCAGATTACAATTATTGATAATCTGTTTGGCTTTTAGAAACCGCGAAGGCCGACTGGCCTGATTACCTCTGGGTGCTGCCTCATCCATGATATCTTGTCCAGCATCATTTGCTTGTCTTGTGGAAATGTACCCTTTATGGTATATGCATTGGAGCCATGGTTTGCGCGAAATATCACCTCATCTTTGACATCAATTTGCGAGACCAAGTCTTCCAGTTCCTCTCTTGCCTCTGAATCCGATACTGGTATGAACGGCTCGCCAAATTTACTCAGAAATTCGTCCTTGATCCCGTTTTCCAGATATAGTGTTAATGCACCAACATAGTGGGGGGCAGACGCATTGATTACTTGGGCAGTTCCACGAATGTGCTCTTTTGAGTGGGTCTTTCCGCCAAGGCCCAAAATTATCATGCATGATAAAATATAGCCAGCATCCTTTGCCTTCTTGCAGGCCCGAATTATTGTAGTGGGTGTGGCGCCTTTGGTAACTTTTTTTAGTATAAGATCAGAGCCACTTTCTATTCCAAGATAAAACATGTCTAGTCCTGATTCCCGCAATAGTTTTAGCTCCTCCGGGGTTTTCTTGAGAACATTCATTGGCATTGCATAGCATGCGATTCTTTCCAAGTTTTGGAATTTCTCTTTTAGATATTTGACAATCTTTTGCATGTACTCTACTGACAGATTCAGTGCATCACCATCTGCTAGAAAAATTCGTCTAGTGTCAGGCAGTGCCTTTGCCATTAGATCGATTTCTGTCTTTATGTCATCCCAGGGTCGCTCTGAGTATTGCTTTGAGCGGTACATGTCGCAAAAAGAGCACTCATTAAATGAGCATCCTAATGTGACTTGAAAAATAAGCGAGTCTGCCTCAGATGGCGGCCTGTACAGAGGATAATCATAGTTTAGCATCATGTCTAATTTGACGTGTGATTGGTAATATTATTTTGCCTATGCACAA
>VHBH01000019.1 GCA_016872055.1 Nitrososphaerota archaeon | reverse complement strand
TACAAAGATAACACCCTGCCGGATCCATACACAACTGCAGATGAACTCGACATTTCTGGCACTTCGTTCATCGGTACTGTAGTACCACCTCTTGAGAGAGCACCAGCTGCTAACGCAAGAGTTGTTGACGCCTTCGGCAATACCTTAGATGAGGTATCCGTAGACCAACAGGTACAAATCACAGCCGAATTGAACAACGGTCAGGACAGAGAGCAAGCATTTGCATACTTGGTACAGATCCAGGATGAAAACGGAGTTACTGTTTCACTGGCATGGATTACAGGTTCATTATCAGAAGGTCAATCATTCAGCCCAGCATTGTCTTGGACTCCATCAGCATCCGGTACTTACACTGCAACAGTGTTTGTATGGGAAAGTGTTGATAATCCAACAGCGTTGAGCCCACCAGTATCTGTAGACATAACTGTCAGCTAAGACGAAAATAATACTATCCCTTTTTTCTTTTTTTTACTAGAACAAAACCTAGCGGATGCTATCACAAGTAATATCTATCAGATATCTTTCATATTGAGCAGATGAAATTATTGCTCGTATTTTGTTTCGTATTTTCTCTCGGCGTTTCCCAAGCATTTGCTGCGCAGCTGGATTTTTTTGCTGACAACCAAATCTATTCTCCGGGAAAACCGCTTTTTGTGTATGGCAAAGCCCTCCCAGGAGAAGACATAGTTCTTCGATTCACGGATCCGGCTGAAAACGTCATAACGTTTACTCAGGTTACTACTGACAATAATGGCAAGTTCCAGGCAGAACTGTTCGTCTGGCCGGAATCATCAATCAAAATACCGTATGGAACATACACCGTAGAAGCAATCAGTACCCAACAAAACGGGCTTTCCAAATTAATAGAAATCAAATTTTCCCCGACAACAGAAATAGAAAAAATTCCCGTCTCTAGAGACATAATGACACTTGTCTTTACTCCCGAGACCGCCGCACTGGGACAACCGTTCCGAATTTTCACCCAGGTAACTAGCGATGGTCTGTTGGTTGGTGGAAGCCCGGAGAAGCTGCTTGGCACAACACACGTTCATTTGCCAGACGGACAGGCAGTTAACCTGTCTGCATCATTACAAACTCTGCACCCTGGACTGTATTATGCGGAATTCACTCCAACTCAGGAGGGAACACACGTATTCCATGCAGTAGCCTTCTCACAGGGAACAATATCACACGGCTCTGCAGCTACGGTAGTCCTAAAACAAGACTTGGGAGGGATATCAACGCAAATCATCGAGCTAAATTCCGTACTAAAAGATACGTCATCAGAGCTGGACAATCTAAAATCTGAAATAGAAGGATTTGGCTCTTCGCTGGATTCTGCTAGCAAAAACATCGATGACAGCGTTACTTCTATATCAAATTCCGTTAAAAACATGGAAAATGCATCGCAACAGCTAAACTCTTTGTTGTTTCCAATTGTTGCATCAATTGCAATAATTGTGGCACTGCAAATTGTCATTATTGCAAGAAGAAGATAGTACCACCATGTTTTTTGGCACAAAAATCCTCTCGCTGACCCTCTGTGTCCTTTTGATGTCTTCTGTGTTTTCAAACTCTTTTGCATATGATAAATTTGACAATCCCTCTGGGACAAAATTAGATGCAAGCTCATTTACTGATCTGGTCCTAGTCCCAAAGGAAACTCTGCAAAACCACAACCTACAGCGCTATCTTGTATTTGGATACGGATCACCTGACGACATTGACACAATTTCCAGTGTTAGCACTGGCAACGGATTTTTTTCAATTGCCATACTTTCTGACCAATCAATTCCGGTTTTAAGCGCAAAAGGATACCAGATCATCAGGGATTTTCCGCTGGAATTTCATGACAGGGGCATGTTTTCAGAAATGGACCAGATCCGAGAATCCAGTGGGGCAGAGCTTGCGCAAATAAAATACAATTACACTGGAAATGGGATCAAGATCGCCATAGTTGATACTGGTGTTGACTTTTCAAATCCAGATCTCAAGGATTCTTTGGCACGGGACCAGAACAACCATCCAATCATGCTTGATGCCGACGGGCAGGGGCTCGTGATTACAAATGCTACCTTTGCTGCAAACATTGACAAGTACGGCGTTTTACAAAATCTCACAAAACCGGTAATTGAGAAAATAAACAAATCCCTTGACAAAGACGCAACATCGACTGTATACCTGACAAAAAAAGGCGCCTTTTTGAACCTAAAGCAAAATGGCAAGGGAACTCCAATATCCATATACAATTCGTTCTTTCCGGCAAGCGGCCCTGCGCCAATATTCAACGGCACCATACTAGATGATTACAAAATAGGCAAAAGCAAGCATGATTACATCAAATCCGCAAGCGGCGTTTACCATTTTGGGATGATGTACCAAGGAACAATGCAGGGACCATTTACCAGCGTTCAGGCAGTGCCTATACTGGTAGTGGATTCGCAGGTCCCTGGCAAATATGATACCATCATACCGGACCTTAGCACATCTTGGCAAGACTATACCAAGTTTGATCTAAAAAAGGGACAAAAGCCAAAATATGATTTTGACTTTACAGATGAAACACCAATTCGGCTGGGAGCTGGCAATGAATTTTTGGTATATGACTCCAACAAGGACGGAAAGCTGGACTTTAGTGCAGGTACTGTGGGTGCGCAAATAGTCGACATCTATGGAGTAATATCGCAAAACAAGTCATCTGTGGATACATTCCTCAAGGCTACAAACGGAACGCTACTGCCGCCACTAGATCCAAAGGGAGATTTCTTTGGCGTAATGACTGACTTTGCTGGCCATGGAACAGGGTCTGCAGCATCAATCGTATCCAAGGGAAAAGAACAATACGACATTTACAATAATACAAAAAAATACAAGCTGACGGGTGTTGCACCAAATGCGAAAATCATACCAGTAAAGGCTCTCTGGTTTGGCGACACTGTGTATGGCTGGCTTTGGGCCTCTGGATTTGACAATACAAACAACACGTGGAAGTTTTCAGGCAAGCCACGAGCCGATATAATGTCGAACAGCTGGGGCATTTCCAATTTTCCGTCACTGAAAACAACTCCAGGAATGGATGTGTTGTCTTTGATAGTAAATGTTTTGTCCACGCCGCAGTCAGTTGATCCGAAATATCCCGGCGTGACAATAATTTCCAGTGCAGGAAATGCAGGGCCTGGCTATGGCACCATGGGCCTGCCAAACGCCGCACCGTTTGGAATCACGGTTGGGGCTACTACAAACAATGTCTATGTAGGATATGGGGCGTTCAAGGGCCAGCCAAGATTTGGCAACACCACAGATAACGCAAACCACATGGTTGACTTTTCAAGCAGGGGCCCAAGCATAATTGGAGATCCAAAACCAGATTTGCTAAACACTGGGGCATATGGATTTGTGCCAAGCAACGTACTCAAGGCAAAAAAGGACTCTAAGGCGGAATCATTTTCCATGTTTGGAGGAACTAGCATGGCAGCACCGCTAGTTGCAGGCTCTGCGGCAATCCTAATGGAAGGACTACAACAAAAAAACCAAGAATACGATCCATTCATGATAAAAAATATTCTAATGTCTACTGCCACTGACATACAAAACGATCCGTTCACGCAGGGCTCTGGGTTTGTAAACTCGTACAGGGCAGCGCAACTAATCAATGGAGAAGGTGGAGTATTTGCAGTGTATAACAATTCCACGTATTACACAATAAAACAAGTCCTTGAACCTCCAATGATAAAACTAAATCAGACACTTCCTGGATTTGACATGTTCAAATTATCTGAAAAGGCACACCCGCAGACAAGCTGGTTTGGAGGAAGACTGGGGCCGGGCGACAAAAGCACAACCACATATACAATAGAAAATCCAGGCAACCAGACCATAACAATACAGGTGATTCCCCAAAAGCTAGCCCTGATTGAAAAATCAGAGATAAATTCTACTACAAAAATTCAACTAAAAGACATACTTTACAACAAGACAGGCGTGTTCAGGCCTGACTATATCAAGCTAAAAGATGTCTCAAAGCAAGAATCACTGTCCTCATATTATGAAAATAGAACTGTAATTCCAAAAGACGCAGAACTAATGGTGATGAACATGAACTTTGCCTTTTCGGACTTTATGAACAAGACAGAAAAGCTTTACGCATCGGACATGAAGATTGCCTCGCTATACCTCTATGACTGGAATGACAAAAACAAGGACGATCTGGTCTCAAGCAGTGAGCTCTCTCTAGTAAACAGAGGGGGCTCGTGGGGAACAGTCCAAGAACTGCGCGTATCTGATCCGAACACCAAATTCGAAAATGTGCCCCTCGTTGGCGTGTATCCAGTGCCTACAAGACACTCATACTGGTTAGGCGAGATCAAGAAAAATTCCACAGAGATGAACTATGAGCTGTCTGCGAGCTATTACAAAAAGCAAGACTGGAGCGATATCTGGGTTGACAATGGAATCATAAAGGTACCGCCCCATGGCACAGCCCATGTCTCTGCAACAATAATTGTTCCAGAGAATGCCAAGCCTGGAATCTATCAGGGATTTCTAAGATTCATTGGCAATAATCATACAGTAAATGCACCGTTGTCGTTTGCGATAACATCACAAATACAAAAGGAAAAACTGACAGTGATAGCTGGCCAAAATAACCCAGACATTTTGTATGGAAACGGCTACGTCAAGGGGGCGTTTGATATGACTAACAGGTACAATGCGGGAGACTGGCGACAGTATTATTTTGACATATCAGATTCTACAATCAACACAGCCTCAATTGACATATCTTGGCAAGACGGCGACACTAACTTTTCCGCATTTGTAATTGATCCGCAAGGTCGAATCATACAAAGCAATGTTCCTGCGGGCGTGTTTGGACAGTTACTTGACTGGCCTACATCTGACTGGCTTGGCATCACTCCGTTTAGTGAGGGCGGTGGATTTTATCCAGTCAAAAACAAAGACGCAACATCTACTTTATTATCTGCGCCAATAAACCAGACGGGAACATACACCTTATTGTTGCATTCAACTTTGTTTGGAGGCAAATCTACTACCGAACCGTTTACGGTAATTGGCAAATTTTCTTCCATATCTGCAGACGTATCACCACCTGTCATTGTTTTTCCTATTGATGAGTATGCCAATACAATTCCAATTCCTGCAATAACTGATGATGGCGAGGTTTCAGTCAAGTATTACCTTGATGGTATAGAAACTGATACCATATCTGACATATCTGAAGGCCCGCACACCATCAAAATAGAGGCAGCCGATGATGCCGGCAACACATCAGTACAATTCTATTCGTTTGTTGTGGACAAGACTGCCCCACAGATACTGGTCTCAAATCAGCAGGAGAGAATATCTGATGTATTGAGTATTGAGTTTGCTGTAGAGGATGAAAATCCCAATGTCGTTTCCGTGTTGCTGCCAGACGGAACCATACTTCAAAACCAGACCTCGATTGACTTTGATGCTAGAAATCTGGCTGATGGTAAACACGACATTATAATTCAGAGTATGGACAGGGCTGGAAACAAATCAGAAAAAACCATCACATTTGAAAAATCCGACATCATCACTCCGGTTGTAGCCAAAAACAATACAAAACTTGATCTCAATCTTGTCTTGCTGATTATATCTGGAATTATAGCGATCGGAATCGCCATCTTTATAATTTTGACAACCAAGTGGCAAAACTCATCAAAACGATGAAACAAGGTTTATAAGAAAAGTTTCGAAAAGCAGCTTTGAATGCCGCAAGGGGATAGTATCCAGTCATCTGCGCTATCGCGAAGAGATTTTCTCAAACTAATGGGTGCAGCAGGAACAGCACTGACATTTGCACCGTTCGTCCCATGGGGCAATTTCATGCCAAACCCGGACAGCGCAAAAATCGAAAGAGTGCCGGTAATTCTGCCGGACGGCGCCCAGGCAAATACTAAGACTTTTCAAATCAATCACGCCGAAGTCATCACATATCCAATGACAGGAGATAGAGTAATCGATGAAGAAGCGTTTAGAAAATGGCAGTTTATTCGATTGCCACAAGAACTTGGAGGTGACAAAAACGATGCCAGCTCATTTAGGGCTTTTAGCATGGTGTGCTTACATTTGTGGTGCCTTTGGAAATACTGGCCGCAAGAAGGCAGAAAAAGAGGCGAATGCCCGTGTCATGGAAGCATGTACAGCCCAGTGACTGGAACTGCATATGCAGGACCTGCGTCATTGCAGGCGACCCCGTCTAACACTTTACCAAATTTAGATTTGGAAGCTGATTCCATGGGAGACTTGTGGATACTGCCAGCCAAATTTTCACCAGACAAAAATGGAGTAGTAGGATATGGCCGTTTCGTTGAGTAGGCGCACAGGCACTGTTGCCTTTTTGTACTGGATCTGGGATGGACTAGAAAGAACAGTCTTTACTGGAGTAAAATTCTCATTCCCATCTAGATTTGTCAGTCCATTTGGATTTTTGGGAATGCTCACATTCATCGTATTTGTAATATTGGGAATTTCCGGCGCGTTATTGATGTTCTATTACATGCCTGTATTGGACAGGGCATGGGATAGTGTGGAGAAAATCAATAATGTTGTCCCATTTGGATTCCACATTAGAAACATCCACTATCATGGCTCCAACGCCATGGTTCTTCTGGCTATACTGCACATGTACTATCAATATTTCAGTGGAAGATACAAAATTAGAAACGAGATTCTCTGGGTAACCGGAGTCATACTGGGTACAGTAACAATACTTGAGGCATTTACTGGATACGACATCATATTTAGCGAGAGAGCAGAACTTGCAATCAGTATTGCGGCCTCTCTGACTAACTCCATACCTATAGCTGGGCCTACCATACGGGACGCCATGTTTGGGTCTGGATTTTCGGACTTTGTGCTTAGGTTCTATGCCCAACATGTGTTTATCCTACCGCTTGTAATGCTTGGACTAATGGCAGTTCATTTCCCGAGATTTCTGGTATTTGATGTGCCGATGGTCATGGCAATCTCTGGCGCTATTCTGATCACGGGAGGCGTTTTCCCAATTGACATGGGATTCAAGTTCGAGCCTACCGTACCGCCTGGAATTACCGTTCCGGAATGGTACCTGACAGGACTGTATGCATTTTTGAGAACCCAGTATGACAAGTTCGTAACAGGCGTGCTTTGGCCTGGTCTTTTCATAGGTGCTTTATTGCTGGTGCCATTCATAGATAGATACAAGAAATTCTCTTGGAAGGACAGACCGATGATTACTGCCTTTGGAATCACCGGACTTGCACAAATCATGGTTACTACATACTGGGGATTCTACATACCATCTGACACTACGGTTCCTCTAGTCCAAAGACTAGTCATCGACCCAATATTCTTCTATTTGGTAATGATTTTGCTAGTGCCGCTAGGATTTGGCTTTAGCTATATGATGATAAAGATGGCGCAAGAGGCGGAACGCAAGGCAAAGCTCAACAAGGACAAGGGACCAAAGAAAGTAGCAGAGATCAACTTGTCCCAGAAATGGATTAACTGGGTCATAATCGGGTTGCTGGTATTCCAAGTCTATCTAAACATAGCTGCATATAATGCGGCAATCACTGGCCTGAACAACTTATCACTGTTCTTTACAGGACTAATACTGATTGTATTCGCAGGAATGTTCCATGTGTACAGGTATGGTATGTCTGAGGCAAAGAGGCCTCCACCACCGCCCCCAATACCGGAGCCGCAGCTAGAGCAAGTGCCAGTACCGGAAACATTGGAACTCCCAAAACAAAAATCTGAAAATTAGCACTAAACTTATAAGACTTTTAGCGACAATAATGGTGTTGAGCAGCAAACCAACATCTAGTCATGCATATGGAATTGGC
>VHBH01000018.1 GCA_016872055.1 Nitrososphaerota archaeon | reverse complement strand
AAAAAGTCTCCTCTACGAGGCTAAACCCAGGAGACATGGTGTTCATTCAAAAGGGAACGCTGCACACTCATGGCTCTATATCAAAAAAGACATTTTCCCACATTGCAATTAATGTAATTTCTAAAGGCTCTAAAAAATACGATACTGACTGGTTTGAATCAGATCTTGCTAAATTGGCAACAGGACTAGTCTAAATTAAAACCCCGGAAACATATCTTTTTCAAATCAAATAACAAGACAAATCCATCCATGAAAAAATCAGAGCTTCAAAAAATCGTTTCAGAATACAAATTACTTTCCTCCAAGCTTGCAAAAAATTCAGACGCTAAAATAGCAGAAAAAATGCTACGACTAAAGCAGAGATATTATCACGAGACCGGAATTGAGCTCACAGATTAAAAACACCACAATAAATCCCTAAATCATGAACAAGCTGGCATATTTGGGAATTGCAATTGCCATATTGGTAGTATCATATTACATAATTGCCGCATTTGTAATGCAGCAGCAGTCAATTAACAAACAGTCAGTGTATGTGCACTTTGAGCAAGGCTGGTCCAGCTATCCGGGAAATGTTGTCTATGATATTACAAATGTATGGAATAAAAAAGACGCAGCACCGCTTAGCTCCCAAGAGCGACTAGAGTTATCAAAGCAGAACAATGTCGATGAAATTAGGTACGTCCATGACAAGCCTTACATTTTAGTCAAAAACAGCAACACAAACTGCCGTGATTCCTGGGAGCCGCACTATGCAAGGTTTGGCGCAGACACCGTACGACACTATATCGAGTATGCTACAGGTCTGCAGCAAAGCCCGGACCCAAACATAACAATGTACACGCCTGAGCCAAGCAAGCAGGACTATGCACGACAGCAAGAACAGCTAAAGTACGGCTATTCACAATTTATCCCAATTTGTACTTCACAGGACGGCGCCTCATTTGACTATACAGTAAAGATAAACGACAGTACTGTCGGCTTTGATGTCTATTTTGTTGATTCAATCCAGCAACAAGCAAACTATGATGCAAAAAACGGCAAATTCACCCATTATACAGACGGCGCATGTTTTGGCAAAAACTATCAGAGGTTTTCCGGCACGTGCAACAATGTCGGCAAAAATTCAGGACTGCTAATTACAATCCCAGACAATCTGACCCTGCCACTGACTAAAATACAGATCTGGCTGTACGAAAAGTAATTGGAACATCATTTTAATTGCGGTATGACATAACCAGGATAATGAAGGCAACATTTGGTGCAGGCTGCTTTTGGTGCGTCGAAGACATCTTTAGGACCACGCCCGGAGTCAAGTCAACCGCGGTAGGGTACGGCGGAGGACATACAAAAAATCCGACATACCAAGACGTTTGCACTGATGAAACAGGACATGCAGAACTAGTCCAAGTAGAATATGATCCTAGTGAGGTCTCTTTTGAAAAATTACTGGATGTATTTTGGAACGTACACGACCCAACACAGCTAAACCGACAGGGTCCAGACATTGGAACTCAGTACCGCTCCGTGATTTTTTACCATGATTCAGATCAGCAAAGAGCTGCCCAAGAATCCAAAGAAAGACTCGATGCATCAGGCAAGTTTGGCAAAAAAATAGTCACGCACATTCAGCCAGCGCCGGAATTTTACCGAGCAGAGGAATACCACCAGAAATATTACGTAAAATGCGGAATCTCTAGATGATTCCTACGCCTGCTTTTAATACAAAATTCGTCATTGCTATACTAGTAGATTGGGATTAATGCCGGACTCTGGCAAAGCCATTGCCAGCCCATCTACTCAAAATTCCGCTGATGAATATTAGTGAATTATGTCATTTTTGAAAATTATATCAAATTAAACAGACAGGCACCATTCTAGCCGTGTTTCCAATTTTGGTATTTTATGGTTAATTTTGTCATATTCTTGCATAGAACTACAAAACATAGAGTGCAAGAACTGCGTAACCAAGTTCAAAAAAAGGAAGACCAATTACAGTTCTACTGATTCTGGAGTAGACAGAATGGGCAAGTCCGAAGAAGATTAGTTTATCAATCAGAATAGAAGAATCCCTAACATTGTACAGAGTTGCTCTGATTTGCCTTGCATTGTTTGGTATTTTTGGAATTGCGTTTGCACAGGTAAATCTTGGTGCAGCCCCTCAAACCAAAACCATAGAAGTTGGAAAACAAGTCCAAATTGTAGCTGATCTAAAAAACAATCAGGACTTTGAGCAGCAATTTGCGTATATTGTCCAAGTCCAGGACGAAAACGGCGTGACAGTGTCACTTGCCTGGATTACCGGGGAATTGTCTGCCGCACAATCATTCTCACCATCTCTGTCATGGGTGCCAAGTCAGACAGGACAATACGAGGCAACTATATTCGTCTGGGAGAGCATCGAGAATCCGTCTGCGTTATCGCCAACTTTGTCATTGAAGATAAACGTAGGCTCTGCAGCATAGTGAAGTATTATGGACCTAGAATATGAAAAACAGGCATCCGATGTTCGAGGGACCATAATTTTTCTAAAATACGGACAAAAAAACCTCAATTTGGTGCAAATCAAAAAAGGATTTGCCAGAGGCGGACACTATCATACGTTTGAGACAAAACACCACCTGATATCGGGCGTAATAGAATACTATGAAAAAGACATCAATTCAAACCAGGAAAAAATCAAGACAATAACTAGTCCTGAAGTAATTGTCGTTCCGCCAATGAGCGCTCACCTATTGATCGCAAAAGAAGATACCATATTTGCAGAAGAATTCTCAAAGGATTACTCGGCAGTGGAATATGCGCCGTATAGAAACATTGTATTGCAAAAAATGTCATGACCTATTCCATTTGGCTTGTCCCGTCACATCAGGACAAAAAATACCTAAACAAAATCATCCATAATTTGGCAAAAAAACACGATGCACCGAAATTTTCCTCTCACATTACGGTGTATAGCGGTATAAAATCTCTAAAAAAAGCAAAGGAAGTAGTACAACGGATAAATTCTTGTAAAGTCCGAGTATACAAAACCGGGATTGGGCAATCAGATTATCTCTGGAAGACAATATTTGTCAAAATAAAAAAGGGTAAAAACCTGAGCAAAATTTACAATACCTTGTATGAAGCGCTTGGCACAAAATACGATTTTGAGCCGCACATAAGCCTGATTTACAAAAAGTTGGACTCTTCGACCAAGCTCAACATCAAAAATTCCCTGAAAATAAAAAAATCGTTTTCCTTTGACGGTATAGTCATAATCAAATCATCAAAAAACGTCAAGGCTTGGAAGACACTGTACAAGGCTAGACTTGGCGTAGCGTGAGTTGTTAAATTTAGTAAATCTCTGAGGTCTTAAAATACTAGTCATACATAGAAGAAAGGGATTCGGTATGGCAAACCTGACTCGCCAGGAAACTAGGGCATTTGTAGATAAGCTAATGGTTTCTGGCAAAGGAGATCCAGGTAGACTACAGCACATTATATCAATTCTAAATAACGGCAAGCAGCTATACAATTCTGATCAAAAATATCTCGATAAAAAATTCTCACAGGAAATAGGCCTGCAAGAACGGCTCAAAGTAGAAGAAAGCGTCATAATCAAAATCCAAAAGCTCATCTCAGCTGGAGCGGGGGACACAGGTCGCTTGCAATTCATAATGGAATTTCTAAAACAGGGAAAAACTCTCTACAAATCCGACCAACAATATCTGGAATCAAAGATTGGCCAAAAAATAGATTATACTAAAATCATTACCGAAAAAAAGGAATCAGACAAAACAATTGAATCATTAAAGTCCCAGGTTTCGTGGGCAAACCAAAAGATAGCAAATCTGGAATCTGTTATAACCCAAAAAATCACTCATCTCCAGTCAGAGTACCCACAAGATGTAACCCTACCAAAAGGATGGGAAGGAGATGGGCAAAGCCTTGATCAGATTCAAAAACAGCTTGAAACAGAACAACAAAGACTTGGACACGAAAAGACAGAGGCAGAAAAATTAAGAATACAGCAATCAAAGCTCACCCAGATTATCCTAGATAGGCAGGAATTTGAAAACCAGGTCAAAATAGAAAAAGAGCAGCTTCAAAAGAAGATAACTCAGGAGCGGGACAATCTCTTAGAGCAAAACAAGCTAGTAGAGCAGATAAAACTGCAGGAGTCAGAACTAGAGCAGGTAAGAGCAGAGCGTGATACTATAGTATCAAAACTGCAAAAAGAGCAGGCAGAAATAGCGTCCCAGGCGCAAGCTGAGCGCGGTCACCTAGCAGAACAAGCACAGGTTGCTAAAAAAATCCAGGAAGAAAAGCATCAACTAGAATCGATACGGGCAGAAAACCAAAAAAACATCCAGGAAGCAAAATCTCAGGAACGTCAGCTTGTCGATCAGGTAAAACAAGAAAAGGCAAAACTTGCAACCCAGGCAAAACTACTAAAAACAATTTCTAATTATGAAAAATTCCTATCTGACTCTAAACAAAAACAATCCATTCTTGCAAAGCAAATTTTGAAGCAAAAAAACAAAATGATCTCCACAGCCCCGTCTGTCTCTCAAATAAAGTCTGATCAGGAATTGCTAGACAAAATTAACCATGACCGCAATGCGCTGGAAACCCAAGTAAAGAGTGCAATGACACAACTCCAGTCAATCAAAAAGGAAAAGACAGCAATCGAAAGGCAGATCAAAGCAAAGAAAACCCATCTACAGCGCCAAAAGAAAAAAGAGGTAACAAAAATAAAACAGCTGGGTAAGAAAAAAAAGGCAATATCAAAATCAATTAGTAAAGAATCTGCCAAGATCAAAAAATTAGCAAAATCCTAACTAACACGCATTGTCATTTTCAGCAACCATGCTAGAGGTATTGTTTGTCTCACTACGCACCTTTTTTGTTTAATATGAATAGTGAATTTGCGCACGAATTTGAGATATTTTTATGGCAGCAGGAATTGTATGTGGAATCTGTTTTTGAATCTGTTAATGCAGTTATATTTGGCCAAACATTAGATACAGAGCATTGAAAGTCTACAAACAAGCGACACTAATGGAAATAGTTGAGGACATCATAAGTTTGGACTCTACTATGAGATTTGCAGCCATTATAGACCTAAAGGGAAACATTTTGGAATCAATAATGAAAAAGGGCAAGACATCGCTGAAATCACAAAAAGAAGAGGAACATTTTTGCAAGCAAGTTGCACAGAGGCGTAAAATGCGACAGCAATTCAACAAGTCCCTGGGGCAAGTAAGGTACGTCCAAGTGGAGCGCGAAAAGGTGACACAGATGGTAATCTATCCAAAAAGAAAAACAGTCTACTTTACCCTGGAGCCTTATGTCGGCGCTGCAAAAAAGATGGCGCTAGTTAGCAAGGTCAAAAAAATAACTGCACATCTCTAATTGTTTATTTTGCAAACACCAAATCTTACTATCTAATGGTGTAATATTATACCAGAATCGTATCATGACATCTCATCATGGGCGCCATAGTTAGACTGTCATTGGTTATGCCCTTGATAATCGGCTACCGGCTTGACTAATATTATAATGTGCAATTTTGGGATTTGATTGCATTGAAGATTCTGGTGGACGAAATGGACGACGGTTGGGATGAAAAGCTTCGAAGCCTAGGCTATGACGCATATTCTGTCAAAAAACTGATAACCGAAGGAAAAAATCTCCGCACCGACTATTCCGTGATAAATTATGCCAAGGAAAACCGCATGATTCTGATTACCAGGGACACGGAAAGCGGACAGGCCTGCGCAGAAAACAACCTACCATGCATACTAATTGACAATAACGAAATCTTCAAAATCATAGTGGAAAAGCTAAAACAATTCTAGAAATTTTTTAAGGCTTAACGCCAAAACCATGTCCTTCTTGTTACTAAAATAACCCGGGGACTAGGCTGAAAAAAATAGTGGAAGGGGCCAGCGTACTTGACAAAAAGGGAATTGAAAAGGGCACCGAGTTTGGTACTAAAGCATACGATGAGAGAAAGGTGGCGCGTGAAAAAGCCAGAGACAAGACAAGTAATTATTTTACCATCTTGTATCAATATCATGAACAGCTGCGACAGACGAGTCCGTTCATACAGAAACGGAAAAACATTTGATCAGTGCAAGCAAATAGCTGAGGCGCTGAACCCAGACTTTAAGAAAATGATTGCTGCAAACGGAAAAGTTCTCTGGTCCGAAATACTAGAAAAGGTAGACCATGATGAGCTCATCTACAAGCTAACGCTCAAGTATTTGCGACGTGATGGATATGACATTGGCAACTGGAAAATTCCAGAAGTAAAGCCTAGTTGATTTTGCAGCTCCAACCACTGGATCTTATCTTCTTTGCCATTATGACTGGTGTCACAACCAATAATGGAATAGATACTGCAATGAATATTGTCTGAAGCTGTGTTATGGCTACGGTGAATGCAAGTGCGCTGGATGCCGATACGAACAACGAGATGAACGTTCCTGCACATGTGGGGCATGCAACAAACAAGCCAGTAGCTGCAGCCACACTTCCCATCCCTGCGCCCTTGCGTAGAATTGAAAACGCGTTTACCGCAATTGCCGCATTTAGGCCTACCAAATAAGACACTGCAATCTGCAAAATAAGATTAATTGGGATGATTTGCATTCCGACATGGTCTGTCACATACACCAAAATCCTTGGCACATAGCCGATTTCACCGCAACACGGGACAATCTGTGCAGAAGGGATCTGCACGTTATAATGAAATGAAAAGACGACATCTGGCTGGTACACCAAGATTCCAGACGTTAGGGCAAAAAACACACCATATCCTATTGATGTTGCGGCCAAAATTTTACGCGACTTGGAATTCCGTAGTACCTGAGCTATAATTGAAAAGGAATCGTCCTGGTTTTTTTCCACTTTGAACTTGTGGTACTGGTAAAATCCATACGATATTGCTCCAAGCGCCAGTAATATCATTACATAAAATGCAGCCCCAAGTCTTTCTATTGACGATATGGCAGATGGCGTTATCTCGGAATTACCAAGCCTTGCGTAAATCAAAAACAAAATTGCAATTGCCACAAAGCCAAGTGTGATAAGTGCCCTGCCGTCTTTAGCCATTTGAGTCTGGTTTTGTCTACCCGCATTAAATTTTATCTGAATGAATAATTTGAAGCAAAGCCAGAGGAAGGAGAATTAATGCAAAAGGTCAAAAGACAAGGGATCGAAACAGTTAGAAATATGTTATTTTATCATCACTCACCATGTATGTTTGGTATGCTACATATGGTTCTAATTTGTTACGAGAACGTTTCATTACATATTTGAAGGGCGGAAAGTATCGATTGGGTGGTAAATCAAATAACAAATGTGAGGATTCTACGATGCCTGTAGCGGATGAGCCTTACGTAATCCCACACAAATTATACTTTGCAAACAAATCCACATGGTGGGAAAATAAAGGCGTTGCATTTATCTCTCCAAAATGCGACAAAAAATTTTGTACTCATGGTAGAATTTGGAAGATCACAGAACAACAATTTGATCACGTATGGTGTCAAGAAGGAAAATCCTGGTACTGTGAGAAACTGGTTCTGGGTAATCACCAGGATGGGACTGAAATTGTTACAATTACCAATTGTGAAGAACTACCACGTAACCCACCATCAAATAATTATCTCAGAACCATCATTGCTGGGTTAAAAGAGATGGGATTAACTGATGAACGAATTTGTGATTATTTAATTGACAAAGATGGAATTAGTGGTAAATTTACGAAACAAAATATCTGCGAAATTTGTCGCTCATCTTGTTTCTGATCTGATGCGCAGACAACAGAAAATGTTTGGCGTTATCACTATGGCAGTAAACTTTAACTGGAAAGATTGAGGAAATTTGAGATCAATCTACCTGTAAAAATTGATGGAATAATAGATTATGAATACATCAAAGAGTTTGTAGAAAGTTGTTACACTCGGGAAATTGTGAAGAAGAGTATCGGATCTTTATCACCCTAACTTAACACGCTAGAGAATACCTCAGAAAATCAACCCTAACTTAACAATAGAAAAGAACCTTGGAAATCCTCAATCAAGTTACCAGTGTCAGAACGTGCTTGGTGTAAATTTTCAGGAAAATGAAGCCAAGTTCACAAAAACAGGCAAGCGCAGCAGGTTTTACGCTTGATCTTTGACCAATTGTTAATCTAAAAAAAAGAAAAAGAGTAAAACCACCACTATGCGCAGCAGAGCGATTTTTTGAAGTCTTCT
>VHBH01000017.1 GCA_016872055.1 Nitrososphaerota archaeon | reverse complement strand
GCGGTAAAAGGATTAATTCCATAGACTAGGAGTTTCTACATGAAGTCGATTTTCATTACTGGTAGTGACACTGGCATAGGCAAAACCGTCTTTACATGCGCCCTTGCAAGTGCTCTAAAGTCTTCTGGTATTGATGTGGGAGCAATGAAGCCTTTTGCGACAGGAATTCCGCAAAAAAACGGATTCAAATCAGAAGATGTTGAATTACTTGTAAGGCATTCAGGCGCAAATGATCCTGAATCACTGATTAATCCGTATTTTTTTCCAATTCCGACTTCGCCTTACCAAGCTGCAAAAAAACTGGGCAAAACGATAGACATTGACCTGGTTTTATCCAGCTATGAGAAATTACAATCGTGCCATGACGTCGTCCTAGTTGAGGGAATTGGCGGAATTTTGGTTCCTGTTTTGAAGGATTACTATGTTGCGGATCTGATAAAAGATCTAAATCTAGATGTTTTGATGGTGACAGGTACCAAGATTGGTTCTGTTAACCACACGTTACTTACCTTGAATGTATGCAAAAAATATGGAATAAACGTTTTGGGGTTGATAATTAACCAGACTGATACTGATGGATATGACATGCAAGAACTGGAAGAGAATTTGGTGTTTCTGAGCGGCATTGATGTCATTTGCAAGATTCCACGCATACAAAATGGTGACATCAAGACAATATCACAAATCTTGCAAAGCAACCACGTGCTGTCTAAACTTTAAAGATCTTAAGTTTTGATTGTCCCTTGCTAGTCGTTGCCTTTTTGATATCCTCAATAATATGAAAAAATGAGCCACTTCTCTCTAGTTCATATGTTTTGTATGGTAATCCAAGCGACGATTTTTGCACAAGCCAAACGTTTTCTTTAGTTGTTTGAATGGCGAGTATTTTTTCCAATCTTGGCAGTATTGATTTTACGTTTTCTGTCTTTGGGAATAAAATTACTATTGTGTCTTTGTTAGAAATCTTTAATGTTTTAACGTCTGGAATTACGATATCTAGCTCAATCTGCCCTAATGTTATTTTTCTCTGGCTTGGAATCAACGCATTAGTTAGAACAAAATGCATCACAGATTCCGCAAATGTTTCATAATTTTCAGTCTTGTTTCCGTCAAGTGAGTCAATGTCTGCCTTTGAGAATATTTCCCGCATGAATAAGTCTGGGTTTTGCGCAATCTTTTCTTGAACTATGTACTCAGGAATGCTCTGGATTGTCTGGTAAAGTCTTTCTTTGATTGGTGATGGTGTGTCCATGATGTAGATTTGCGTTCTGTTACTGGCAGTATACGTACTTGCGCTCCCCCCTACTTTCGGGAGACTTTTCAACGCTTACTAAGACAAATTCATTTTTGCCACTTAGCATGCTTTGTGTTGGGGCGCGTTTGTTTTCATGTATTTCCTCATAGTCTTTTAGCGATAGCTTGACTCGCTCGCCGATTTCTGCTTCCAAGTTCATGTTCTTGACAATTTCCTTGTATGATGGCTGAACTACGCCTGAGAACACCATTGCACTGCTTCCACTACCGTATGAGCCAAACCCAAATCTCTTCCCCTCCAAGTCGACTCCTTTTTGGAATTCAAACTCAAGACAGCTTCTAAATCCTAGGTATAGCGATGCTGTGTATAGGTTACCAATCATCGATGATGCGATTAATGAGCTGGTAAGCTTGTCCTCATAAAATGCCTGATATTCTTTGGTTCTGGTAAATAATTTGTTAAACTCGTGATCTTTGCCCATGTATTCCTCGTCTGCAAGTATTGATTCAATTGTACCGCGAGGATCTTTTGGCACAGGCTCTTCCATTCCTGTCTGTTCTACAATTCTTTTCCATCTTGGAAGGCTTCTCCATTCACGTCTTAGCAAGTATGATAGTGCTTTTTTGCCCATGTTAGAATATGGCAAGTGCATGCAAAGATAATCAATGTGGTCCAGAATTGTTTCTCCTTCCTCTAACTTGATGATTCCTGTTTCTATTGCCTTTTTCTTGTATGATTCAAATGCTTTTTTGACCTGAATTAGGTACAGTAAATTAGAGTATTGTCCGTGAACAATTGGGGTTTCTTTTCCAAACGGCCTGTAAAAGTCATACTCGTTTTTAATTGATGTTGATGTGACTCTGGAATCAAATTGTAATAGTCTTGGATTATCGTTAAGCAACATTGCAATGGCGCCTGCTCCCTGTGTGTATTCTCCAGAAGAACCCATGTCGTACTTTGCAATGTCAGATACTACGACAATTGCGTGTTTTCCTTCTGCTTCTCCCGCCCTTATCCAGTTGGCGTTATCGTACAGGGCATATGAGCCTGAAACACATGCAAATTTGCACTCTATCCCACCGCAGTGCTCAAAGGAGCCGTCTCCGTATACCTGCTCTAGCATGCCAATGACGTACGAATTTAGGGCCTTGGATTCATCCAGTGATGATTCTGTTGCGACATACAACCTACCAATGTCATCTGGGGATATCTTGTCACGCTGCATTATCTTTAGGCATGCATTTGCCGCCAGGCACGCTGGATCTTGGTTGGAATCTACAATTGCCATGCGTGATATTCCCAGTCCCTGCTTTAGCTTGACTGGATCTACTCCTCTTGCCTGGGCAAAATCAGTCGAATCTACAAACAAGCGCGGGATGTAAATGGCAATGTCGTCAATACCTGCTGCCATGAGCTACCCTTTGGATTTTTGAATATAAGGGTTGTCAGCTAAATCCATTCCATGATCGTCTAATGTGATGCAAATTACTACAAATTTGCCAATTTTACCGTTTTACAGAAATTATTTGATGATCTATCCGCGTGTTTGATCTACGAGTTTACTATTGTTCTCTTATCCAGCCTTTTTGTATGATCGGAATGTCTTCTTGTTCTCCGACTCCTGTCGCATATCGCCATATTTTGGGCATGTCTGCATTCATATTATTTTTTATCTGGATTAGGGACTCTATCTCTGAATTTAGATTAGAGTCGGCAGTAGGACATGTCTGGCAAAATTTGCATTTTTGGTCTAGCGTGATGGGATTTGTCTCAATGAGTGGATATGCCCTACATGCGAGAGGTCGCTGACTGTAAATTTTGCAGGCAAATCCACCGTGGGGGGATTTTGACCCTGTATCCAAAAATGGGCAGGTGTTGCCGTTTTGTTCCATTCCCATCATCTGGTAGGCAATGATTTTCTCTGGCTTGGAATCGTCATTTGATATTGCGATCCTCGGAACTATGTCTATGTTAATTCCTAAAGATTCTGCTAATGATTCGATTTTTTGTTTTTCATCAGGCAGAATAAGCACTCCTATTTTGCCATATTTCTTTGATGGATAATACTCTCGATCAATACAGCACTGCGAGCAATCTTTTACACAATTAAACTCCATAATCTGATTAGTTTGCCATCATCTCATCAGAGTCTAAAATATTGGCAAACACGTCATATGGCTGGGCTCCTGGAATCTTGACTATCTTGTTGTTTGGACTAATCACAAAGAATGCTGGTGTTCCACTCAATCCTAATGTTTTTGCATCTTCGGAGCTTGCCTGAATCTTTTCTGCATATTTTTCACTGTTCATGCATTCAGTGAATTTCATCTCATCTAGGCCTATTTGTTGGGCAAATTTAAGCTGGTTTTGTGCCGATGCCCAACCGTTGTTTTCACCATTCCAATTGTTGTACAGTGTATCGTGATATTCCCAGAACTTGCCTTGCTCGTCTGCACAATGTGTAGCATGTGCTGCAATGACCGAATCTGGTCCTATTATAGTAAAGTCTTTGAAGATCAATTTTGCTTTGCCTGTTTTGATATAATTGTCATTAATTTGGCGTTCTGTATCATGGAAGAATTTGTTGCAGTAAAAACACTGGTAATCACCAAATTCTACTATTGTAATTGGTGCATTTGGGTCTCCCAATATTGGAGATGCGTTGGCAGAAAAGATTGACATTTGGACCTTTTGCGGGGCCTGTTCTTGACGAATTTGGTCCATTTCTGCATCTTTGATGTCTTCTGTCTTAAATCCTGTTTCTGGCATTTGAAAATTAATTACAAAGAGTGCACCAATTATGACTACAGCTGCAATTCCTGCACCAATTCCTAGCGATGGAGCATGTATCAATGTTGTAGCCATAAACGGGATGAATTTAGTTGTTTTGTGTATTAGAACACATGCTCATTAATCTAAAGGAAATGAAATATTTTGTATGCAAACCCACAAACTCTGGACGATCATTGTTTTGGAGGTCTTCTGACCTTTACTGATACTTGCGTATTTTCTAATATCCATCACGTTGAGCAAAGAAAGTACTGCCCAAAAAATAGAATCTGGTCTAGGCGACTGTTGCAAAATTTGACTCTATATGAGAAGAGTGGATTGAACCATACGAATTGTCGCCTTCCACCTAATCTGTGAAATGTAAATAAATCCCGACTATGGGACAAAACCATGAAGCGGGTTTTTGTCAATGGGTATGGTTCCATTGGAAACAGAATCGCTCAATTCATTAAAGATGATCCTGAAATCAAGGTAATCGGAGTAGGTAAGTTTTCTCCAGATGAAAAGGTAAATGACGCCGTCTCTAGGGGCTTTGATGTTTATGTGCCGCAAAAAAATATTGACTCTTTTAAAAATTATAAAATCAAAGGGAGTATAGAAGAAGCACTATCTGACTGTGATCTTGTAATTGATGGTGCACCTGGAGGAACTGGCTTTGCCAACAAAAAACAACTCTATGAACCAAATGGTATAATGGCAATTTATCAGGGAGGCGAGTCTGTCTTTGGCGATGAACGTGTCTCTGATTTATTGTTCAATTCCCGTGTTAACTACAATGACGCCTTTGGTAAAAAACACGTCATGCAAGGAAGCTGTAACGTCACAGGAATGGGAAGAATATTGCAGCCACTCCGAGAAAAATATGGCTCTAGATTGCTAAGATTTGATGCCATACTTGTTCGGCGGTGGGCAGACATTGAGCAGACTGAAAAGTCCGTTCTAGACACAATAGAATTGTCCCCAAACCCGCACCATCAGGATGATGTCAAATCATACATGGGTAAAGATACCCCGTTGTTCATCCAGGCAATCAAGGTTCCAACTCGTCAGATGCATGTTCACATGATGAGCATACGATTCAAGGATTCGGCGCCAACCCAATCTGAGATCTTGGACTTATTCAAAGATGAATACGGTGTTGCCACGCTGTGGACTGCAAAGGGAACAAAGCAAATCCGTGATGCCGCGGAGTCTATGAAGTTTAGCTTCAAAGACACCAACATGATTCACATACACGCAAACATGATTCAAGTAATTGGGGATACGATCAAAATGGTTTACTCTGATGATCAGACTGGAATCGTGATTCCTGAAAACCACCTACTCATGCAGGCAATGCTCTTCCAAAAGCCATATGAGGAGGCATTTGTACACACCGAGAAGCTATTTCATATGGGAGAAAAGAAAAAGGCACTCGAAGAATTTTTTGCTAAAAAATAATCATTCCCTTGGTGGGTTTGCAAACCTGTTTGCTGGATTGTTATGATATTCCACTGGAAGGCTAGAGTCTTTTTGCCTGCCTGTGAGTATTCCAACTACGACATCGTCTTTTTTGATTATTCTGTTTTCAACTAGCTTTTTTATTCCTGCTGGGGTTGCACCTGATGCAATCTCACAATCAAAACCGTTTAGCCCTACAATTGACATGCCGTCAAGCATTTCAGAATCAGAGACTTTTTCCACTACCCCATTTGTAAATTCCAGAGCACGTAATCCTTTGAGTATGTTTGCTGGCCTGCCGATTTGAATTGCCGTTGCCTTTGTTTTCGGCCTGATACTACTTTCATCTAAGTGTCTGTAGTAGTTTTTTATCATCTCGGTATCTGGCTTACCCTTATTCCAACGTAGCTCTTGTCTCTCAAATTCACCATTATACAAATCGTACAGAGTGCTTGCCCCATCGGAATTTATCACCGCTATTCTTGGAACCTTTTTGATCCAACCCCATTCATATAATTCCATTAATGCCTTACCACAGCTCGAAATGTTTCCCAATGCTCCACCTGGATAAACAATCCAGTCTGGCGGGTTCCAGTTTAGGTATTCTATTGCCCTATACGGTATGGTTTTTTGTCCTTCGATTCTAAATGGGTTTACTGAATTAACCGTATAGCCTTCACGATATTTTGCATCGTCCAGTGATTTTGCTAGGGCATCATCAAAATTTCCCTGAACCTGGACAATTTGTGCACCGAATTGATACGCCTGTGATAGCTTTCCAGGAGCAATTTGTCCTGCTGGAATGTATACGTCGCACTCCATGTTTTCGTTTGCCGCATACATTGCAGCAGCTGCCGAAGTATTTCCTGTCGATGCGCAGATTATTTTTTTAGCTCCAATTAGTTTTGCATGTGTTACTGCAGTCGACATGCCGTTGTCTTTGAATGAACCACTTGGATTGTATCCTTCTGGCTGGAGCCACAATCCGTCATGATTCATTCCAATAAATTCTGCCACCTTTGACATTTGATACGGCTTAGACTGTCTTCCTTCTGCACCGTCTAATGATACTAGGTACTTTGAACATTCATCTCTATTGCCCGTGTCTATTTGGCAGAAATTGAGTAGCTCTCTGAATCTCCAAACACCACTCTCGTTGAAAATATTTCCCTGAGGGTTTCGTCGGTTATAGAATAATTCCTTTAGCTCCGGAGATGGGGTGTTTTTGTATTTTACATCAAGTAAATGTCCCCGCTCGCATTCGATGTTTCTGGAATTAATTGGATACTCTAGCCCACAAGCTGGATCTATGCATTTTAGGTAGGCGTTACTGTTCAATACAAGTTTCCACCTTAATACTGCTTTAAATTTGAATTGTTAATATTTTGGAATCAAAAGATAGACTAAGCTTTTTCAATAGTGACGCATTTCAAAAAGAAAATGGTCACGTTTGAGCAGTATCTCAAAGGCATTTTAAAACAAGTAGATGATTCACATACTTTACTGCAAAGCCTGCGTGACAAGCCAGGCGATCTAGATATCATGCGTAGAGAACTGGCAAAGATAAACGGTCTTTTTCTGGCATTGGCAAACAAACTGGCTACAAACAAGCAAGAACTAGCTGATTACCAACACATGCTTTCACCAATCAGAAAATATCTTGTAAATCACGAGTTCTTCAGAGAAATGGATACGATGACTCCGTTATATTCTGATGATCCGATGAGGCTCAAAAATCTCAGAATGTCCATTCTTGATTCCATAGAGGAAAACAATCTATTAGAGCACATCAAATCAATATTGAGGGAATAATGTCTGAGAAAAAATGTATCATTTGTGGATGCAAAGATCACAAAATTTTTGGGTGCTCAAAACACTGGTCAAAAAGTTGCAGCTGTCACAAGTAGCTATTCTGGCTTGCAAACATTGTAAATCAGCATTAAATGATTTTTCTGCCAGTATTAGTATTGAAAACCAAAGGTGATTGAAATTTGGGAACTGATCCTCTTTAGGTTTGTAACTTGGATGCAGTGTGGCGACAATGCAATATGATTCAACAATAAATCAAAATCCGCATTTTTTATGCGTTCTAATTCTTTGAGATTTGTATTTTTGTAATAATTTCATTTGTTTTATTATTTTAATTGGATTTTTTTCCACCTGAACGAATATGGAAGTTAATGCAGCATTTGCATTCTTTGGCAATACATTCGCTTACCTCGTAATGTCCGCAAATCCCGCACTCACAATGTACTTTCATCATGATAGTTAATCCAAAGTAGAATATAACTAAAACTGCATATTTTTTGCTGATTTGTTGCTAAAATGATATTATTTTTTTGATTTCTGCGGTTTTGCTGGCTTGGATTCTTTTTTTGGTTTTACACTTGATTTGCCTTCTAGTTCTTCTTTGATTTCTTCTGCCTTTTTGTCCACTACTCGAATTATTTCCTGAATGAATCCATCCAAATCGTCATCTGATACTGGTGGCTCGGATTGAGCTGCAATCTCGTTTATCGCATTAGATATCTCTGAGCTTACCTGCTCGAAGCTTTCTGGGTCTTCATAGGCTGCACTGTATAGTGACTTTAGATTGTTTACTTGGTTTACCAGCTGATCCGTCAGTGTGATGGTATAATCAGTGCCTGAGATTGAAATCTCTCGTGATGACATGATTTGATGATTTTAGAGTACTTTCTTATAGTTTTTGGTTTTGATTTTCAAAATACAATGTATTCCAGAGCAACTGCATCTGAAATAAGATTAACATGTTTGGAATTTACCACATAACCATTTTTGATATCATTGACAGAAACCCATCGATTAGTTGAGGTATAATGACTACGTGTACTGAGCTCTTTTTCAATCGTCTCAATATCGAATTCCCCCTCTTCGACTTGTTGGGTCTTAAGATGCTTTATTGTGATCAGGATCTTGTTGACCTTGACTCTGTTTCCGAATTTCCATTGGACTGGGGGATGCTCGTCTGAGACTTCAAGAATTTTTATCTTCATTTCCTTATCGCCGAATACATTGTGGCTTACGAGCATTCGCTCATCCACAAAATCCTCAAAGCTCATGGAACTGTTAATGTTGTTGGATAATTAAATACTTGTTCTGAATCTGTCACTTTCCACTAGGGTTCTTGTATGGTCTTGGTATTTTTGCTAACAAATGGCATGGTGTAATCTTTTAAGTCCAGCCTCTGGCGTTTTGCATCTATTACGGAATACGTGTTTCCGTCATAATTACACGCAAAATCTGATATCTGCTTTGACTTGTCCCATACCTTGTAGTATTCTCGTAGCTCTCTTTTTTCATATTCGCCTAGACCAATTCGCTTTTTGGATAGAAACTTGAACGCAAAAATTACCTCTCGTGTTTGATACAGCTCAAAATTATCTACCCATTTCATACAGCGAATTATCTGATCGTATGGCACGACAAGTGAATTTGTGGTACCTGATTTTGCCTCTATTGTAAATATGG
>VHBH01000016.1 GCA_016872055.1 Nitrososphaerota archaeon | reverse complement strand
AGCTGTAGTTAGGTTAATAGTGGATCTGCCGGCTTAAGATTTTGCGGCCTTCGTAGTACAGTGGCTAGTATAGGGGACTGTGGATCCCCGGACAGGGGTTCGATTCCCCTCGAGGGCCTACACCTTTTGTTTAACTCCCACGGGACGCATTATTGTCCTATGAAAACACGTTCAGACAAGCAAATTAGGGACATCTACCGACTGGACGACAAACTAGGTGAGGCGTTAGATGCAGCAAAAATCTCTGGACGGATCGAAATTCTTCTTAGTCCCTAAAAGATTCCATACTTGCTTGATTCCATCTCTTCTTTGATGGCAAACTTTACCCGAAGGCTGGTCTTTTCCATTTTTTGCGTAAGCCAGGAGAGAAACTTTTTTTCACTTCCCTTGCCCTTTAGCTTGTAAAAATCAGGCCCCATTTGGTCGGCTAATTTTTGCACCAAATCAGAGCGCACAGAGACTACGTAAAAATGCCAGCCAAACGCAAATTCCGAATCGGTAATGGTAAAGCCGTCTTTTTCATGAACCATTTCCTCTAGGCCTGATAATGTCCTGATTATCTCCTTACTAGACTTGTCGTAATCTGTAGCAGAAACGTTGATGTTGACTCGCATGGATTGCTTATGTAGCTGAAAAATAAAAGGTTCACTATTTTATAAGGTGCCTTACCTCTATGTTAAAAAAATTATCCAGAATCTCGATATAGGCCTTGACAGGCGCCGGAATCTCCTGAGTGCAGGCCAGTCCGAGATTTTTTGCATTTATCCAGATCATTATTGTTTGTAGTATGGTCAGAAATCTATCGTTTCCTGCGTCTGGGGAGCCCACCGCTTTGGTGTATCGCTCAGCATGCTCCCATGCGGTGGTGAAGTCAATGCATTCTGTGTCAAAGACTACCTTAATCTGGTCCTTGAGATTCTTTGCCTGAATAAACGGCGTCTGGTGCAATAAATATGGAAAGCTGACCTTGTTTGGGATTACTCCGGGCAACGGATCAAAAATGGTGATAATCTTGCACCCTGGCCTCAGATTGGAGAATTTTTCAAGCATCTTTGCAATTATGGCCTCATCGGAGAACCAAAACAGGATTATTGTTGCATCTGGCATGTCTGCATCCGTTATGTCTTGGTGAAATGATGTAATCATTGGATCTTTTTTTATCTGTGAGATTTTTTCCCGGTTGTTATCGATTCCGACTGCTCTGGCTCCAAATTCTTTTGCAGCTATTTGCAGGCTGTTCCCTGTTCCACATCCCAAGTGATAGAAGATATCGTTTGCACCAAGGCCTGCAAACTTGAAAATCTCTCGCAATGAATCATCTAATAGCTGAACTTCTTGGCCTGAAATTATTGAATCTGGCAATGACGAAATGTATTCTTCTATTTTCACACTGAAAATACGCTTTGGGGAAATTTAATCCCTAATACTCTCTAGAGTTGATACTGCTTGCCACAGCGTAACTCGCACGTATGAAGGCAGATTCGGGTCTTGCGTAACGTCATCAATTTGGGATATTGCGTTTGCAGCTCTAATGGAGACTGGGTCTTGGCCTGCCTTAAGATTGGTAATCAAGTCTGTCAGATTCTTTTTGATGTTCTTTGGTGTGGTAGGACTTGAGGCAACCTGTGTCAGCGTCTGGATTGCCATTTCGAGTGATTTTTGGTTTTGAGCCTTTTTGTCTACCATGTTCAAATTTTGTAATATTTACACTAGTTTTAAAGTCTACACCCTAGAACTCCACAAAAACATTGTCTGATTCTATTATTGTTCTATGTGACTTTAGGTCTTTGATTTTGGCTGGAAATTTTTCCAGCTTGCCGCTCATGCAGTTGAATTTGGCGCCATGCCACCCACACGTGATAATTCCACCCTCCAAGACTCCTTCCGAAAGACTTGCTCCTGCATGTGTGCATGTGTCATCACAGGCAAAATAATTCCCATCAATATTTACAACTAGGATCTCTCGTCCGTCCGCGGTTACCTTCGTCATCTTTCCTGGTGGAATATCTGATGTCTTGCCCACGATGATTTTGCCCATTATTCTGTGATGTTTTGGTATTTCTTAAAAATCTAGTGCACGAATCGGACAGTATTTTCCAGCTTACCTATTTTTTCTATTTCCATCTCTATTTTATCCCCGTCCTTAAGGAATATTGCATCTGGCTTGTTTAACATCACCCCGGCTGGAGTTCCAGTAGATATGATGTCTCCGCACTCTAGCGTCATCACCCTGCTTAGTTTTGCGACAATTGATGGGATTTTTATGAACATGTTTGTGGTGTTTGAATTTTGGCGCAAAACTCCGTTTACCTTTGTGGTCATTTTGAGATTCTGCGGGTCTGGGATTTCATCTGCAGTTGTAATCCATGGTCCGCACGGAGCAAATGTGTCGAATCCTTTTGCTCGCCCAAACTGCTTGTCTTGTGCCTGGATGTCCCTTGCCGATACGTCATTGAAGACCATGTACCCAAAAATAGAGTCCATTGCGTCTTTTTCTTGTATGTTTTTGCAGTCTTTGGATATGATAATTGCAAGCTCTACTTCATAGTCCAATTGCTTTACAAAACTAGGGCAGATAATCTCGGAATTCGTGCCATTTAGAGTAGTCCTTGGAATTATCACTATTGCGGGATCTGTCGGAGGAGTGAGGTTCTGCTCTTTTGCGTGATCCACATAGTTGAATGCAAGGCAGATCACCTTTGGCGGATTTGGGATTGGAGCCAAGATCTTTGCATCAGATAACTTTACGGAATAATCCAGCTTGGGGTTTTGCGATACGACTTCTTTATACCAACCGTCAAACAAAAATTCCTTAATTAATAAGGGAATTGGGATTCCTGTTTTTGATATGATTTCTTCTTTTGTTGCAATTTGTCCGTCCCTGACAAATCCATAAGTCTCCTTACCTGCAATCAAAAATCTGCCAATCTTCATTGTTTTCTCACCTGTGTGTGTAAATTGCTTGCAGCATAGAATCCTTTCTGCAATATCCGAATCTTACGAATTGTATTTCCTTTCCCTCTTTTAGCTCGTTATAGTGGGGTTCTGTAAAAACGTTGATCTCCTGAAGGCTTGATGCATTAAATTCCTCACCAATGAAGAGCTGGCTTGGAATGAGGACCTTGATTTTCTGCACATTTTTTTGTGCGACCCAGTGAACTTTGGGAATGTCTGTTCCAAGCTCATCTCCGACATATTGACCTTCCAGTGGAGACTGGCTTGTTATTTTGACATTGCCTAGGCCCATAAAACGAATCGCATCACCCGGTTTTAGCTTATCTACGTCCTCTGACTCTACGTAAAATCCACCATCATGCTCTATCATGCGCTTGCCCATGTCTTTGGTCGGATGATTTGGTATGGTGATTGTACTTGATGGTAAGTCCTTGATCTTAATTGAGGCCGGATTTTTGACCATGTGAAGTCGTATGCTTTCCGGGTCGACTATTTTGCGGTTAAACGACTCTAGGGTTTCAAACGGCGCTAGTGTGTCTGCCTTTGTAAATCCTAGCGACAGTACGAATTTTCTAATTGCATCCTGTCTTATTCCACGTCTTTTTAGTGCCTCTAGCGTTGGAAGCCTTGGATCATCATACCCGGAGACCTTGCCGTCCTCAATTAATGGTCGCAAAACTCTCTTGGATACTGGCATCCCCTCAAAGCCAAGCCTTGAGAACTCGATTACCTTTGGCTTTCTCATCTTTAGCAGATCCAAAATGGTATAGTACAACTCGTTTCTCAGCTCATATTCCTTGGTCCTAAACGCATGTGTAACCCCATCAATGCTGTCCTCAATTGCCACTGCAAAGTCGTAGCTTGGCCAGACCCTGTACTTGTCGCCAAGCAGCGGGTGCTTTGTTTCTATGATTCTAAACATTACTGGATCGCGCATCACAGTATTTTCTGAGCTCATATTTCCTCGGAATCGAACTATGGCGTCACCTTGTCCGTATTTTGAAAACATTTTATCCCATCTGTCCTTGTTTTGCTCAAGCTCGCCCATACTGCACTTGCATGGCTTCATCTCTCGCCTGTTTGCAGAGATTGTCTCTTGTTTGCACGTGCAGACATATGCATAGTTGCCATCTAGCATCTCTTGACATTTTTTGTAGAGTAGTTCTACGTCATCCGATGTGTTCTTTACTCGATCATACTTTACCTCAAGCCAGTCAAGGCCAACCTTGATTGCCGCGTAATATTCCAGCCGTTCGGCTTCTGGGTTTGTATCGTCAAATCGCAAAATTAGCTTGCCGCCATACATCTTGGCGTATTCCTCATCGATTATGGCTGCCTTTGCGTGTCCAATATGCGGATATCCGTTCGGCTCTGGGGGGAATCTCGTTACTACTCTGCCGTGCTCTGCACCCTCGAGTGGGGGCAAGCCTTCTCGCTCTTCTTGTTTTTTTGGTTTTTCTACTAGTAGGTCTGGGAATCTATCCTGGATCTGCCTTTTGATTTGATCCTGCGACATTTGGTTTACGGAATTTACTATCTCGATTATGGATGGCATTATTTCCTTTACCTGAGTTCGAAGCGACGGCTCTGTTCCAAGAATTTTGCCTAGGACTATTTTATCCTGGGTTTTGCCGTGCTCTAGTGCGTTTTGTAGTGCTGCCTTTAGTATATTGTCTCTTACTTGCTCACTCAATCTACAGGCTCCTAGTTACAACAAAATCCAAAAGCGTAATCATTTCTGATTTTGCAGGACCTGAATATTTTGCTAAAGAGTCCTTTGCCTTTTGCGCGTAATCCAGTGCTACCTTTCTTACCTCTTGCTCTATGTGCAGGTCGCGCATAACTTCTATTGCCTTTGAAATGTCAGATTTTGCGGCCCTTGGATTTCCAAATGCGTTAAGGATTATTTTCTTGGAACTTGGGTGAGCCTTTTGTATTGAAAGTAGTATTGGCAGGGATTTCTTTCCCTCTCGCAGGTCGTTTCCTACTGGTTTTTTTGTGATCTTGGGGTCGCCCAAGACTCCAATATAGTCATCTGTTATCTGAAATGAAACGCCTAGGTTTTTTCCAAATGATGCTAAGTTTGCAACGTCGTGCGGCTTTTTGGCACAAATTGCACCCATTGCGCAGGATACCTCAAAAAGGGCAGATGTCTTTTTTTCTATCATGGTGATGTATTCTGCCTCGGTTGGGATCTTTTTTCCCTCTGCCATCTTGATGTCAAGGACTTGACCTTCGCACACGTCGACGCACGCCTTGGCAAGCCTTGCAACAAGACCTGATGACACCTGCGGATTTCTTACACTATCTGTGGAAACCATCTCAAATGCCTTTGAAAACAAAACGTCTCCTGCAAGTATTGCAAGCGGCATGCCAAATCTAGTGTGCACAGTTGGAACACCGTGTCGCATCTCATCATTATCCATGATATCGTCGTGAACCAAAGTAAAATTGTGAACCATTTCTATTGCAGCAGCTGCTGGAAGTGCGTCTTTTGTAGAACCACCAAGCATTTGGCAGCTTTTCAATACTAGATATGGACGAAGTCGCTTGCCGCCATTGACAATTAGGTGAGCTCCTGCCTTGTACAAAACATCCGGTCTGCCGTCCAGATTTGACTTTAGATAGGAATTGATCTTTTTTGCAGTGCTCGGGAGTGTCTTCACCATTAGTTTAGTAGCCTCCAGTTGTTTGTGGGAAAGTGGTATTTGAGTGATTTTTCCAACACATGCTTGAGTTCCGGTTTCATCCATTTGTCAAAGACTGGTTTGTGTTTTTGAATCATTGCCTCATCTGATGCATACAGAAAATACAGGGCAACTAGCATCCACGGACAATAAATCTGAGGGTTCTTCTCAATATCTGAGAGCAATTCCTTTTCGTCTACCCACTTTATTTCGCTGATTTCGTCTTTGACAAGTTTCATTTGAAAATCATCTGAGACTTGGCCGATTAGTGTACCGCAGATCTCATTTTCCGATCCAACACCTTTGTATGGAACATGATACTCGAACTTGAAGAGATAGTCAAGCTGGGACTGGGCACCAATTTCCTCTGGGAGTCTTCTCTCTGCAGATGACACATAGGTCTCTGTCTTTCTTGGATGACTTGCGACCGTGCCGTCCCAGTCTCCTGGCCAGAGCATCTTGCTTTCACTCCTTCTTGTAAGTAAGAGTCTATGGTCTTTGTCAAAGAGCAATACCGTAAATGCACGGTGGAGCTTGCCGTTTGGAAGGTGACACTTTACCTTTTCCTCTGTGCCTATTGGATTATCGTTACTATCAACTAGGATAAGAAATTCTTCTGCCATGTCTCTATCGAAATACTGTCCCCTCAAACTTGCTTTTTTGAATAGAATCGACTATTCTTTGCGGCTTGTTTCCGTTTACAAAAAAGACTTTTAATCCCATCTTGGAAATTTTGGTTGCCTCTTCGACTTTACGCTTCATGCCGCCTGTGACATCCATTGGTATGTCTTGTATTGATGCCTGTTGATCCCTCATGTCGTGGATTAGTCGTTTTGTCTTAAAATCGTAATACAAACCGTCCACATTTAGGACAAATATTGAGAGCCTTGGGCGTAATGTTTTTGCCAGAATGCTCATAATTCTGTCTCCTGATAGGATGTATGATTTTTTCTGGCCGTACCACAACGCATCGCCAAATGTTACTGGAACCAAATTGGACTCTGCAATTTTTTTGACTTCTTTTACCTTTGGTGTGATTGGCCTGTTTCCTACCATAAAGTCAGTTGGTGGAAGGCAGTATGGATTTAGCTTATTTTTTACAAAGGAATCCAGAATTATCTTGTTTAGCTGAATCATTGAGTTTTTGACTATGGCAACACCGTGGTAGTCGTATTTTGCAGGTCTTGTGTGCATGTCATATTTGACAGACCAATAATGGCCAAAAGATCCCCCGCCGTGTACTATGATAAAGGGCTCTGAGATCTTTTTGAGATGTCTTGTAATGCCGTCTATGGTCTTTGTTCTTGGAGAAAGAGGTCTTTTCTTGTTGGTTATGATGGAGCCTCCAAGCTTGATGAGAATCATAATTGACCTCAGAAATGGCGTCAGTTAAAAAGTATTGAGTGGGCCTATACTTTTTGCTCGACGCCGGCGGTGTCTATTTTTGTTGCAAAGCATTCGTACTTGGATAGTGTATCAAGTGTGTACTTCAGATTGGACTCGTCAACTAGTACCACGATACATCCACCGTCTCCGGCGCCAGTCAACTTTGCACCATAGGATGTGTTTTTGACTGATTGCACCATTGAATCCAAGGTTTGGTTTGACACACCTATTTTTTGTAGGTGTGCTTGGTTTAGGATCATTTTCTCACCTATCTTTTCAAGATCGTTTGTCTTCAAGGCCTCCAATGACGCTTCAATCAACGCCGATTCGTTCTGGCAGAGAAGTGAAAACTCGTCGGGATGTTTTTCCTTAAATTGTTTTACTCGCGATACTACCTCGCTGGTAGAATGAACCATCTTAGAATTGGCAATGACTAGCTGAAACTTGGGTGCAAGATTCAGATTTTTTGTTCCTTGTTTTGTGTACTCCATTATTCCGCCAAAGGTGCAGCTTGCGGTGTCTGCACCAGAAGCATTCTCAAAGACCGTCTTTTCTGCTTCCAGTGCCATGTCTAGTATTTCCTCTTTGGAAAATTTTGCAAAAAGGCCAGAAATTGAGCTTGTTGCGGCAACACAACACGCAGACGACGAACCAAGGCCGACACCGGGCGGAATCTCTGATCGTATTGTTGTTTTGAGTCCAGATTTGGAATTGAATTTTTGTAGGATTTTTTGGGCGACAAAAACCACCGGCCTAAACGTCGCATCGACATTTTTGATCGGCTCATTTTTTGGTATGGAAATAGTTCCAAGTGCAGAATCTATCTCGATTGTACCGGAATTAACAAGCTCTGATTCTACTGTTATTTTTTTGTCTATTGCACACAAAATGGCCTTTCCACCATACACAATAAAGTGCTCGCCAAACAAGATTACTTTGGCAGGAGCAGTCGCTATTGACTTCAACTAAACACGATTGATGCGTATCCGACAACGGAGCTCTTGTCTCCGGCAATATCGCCACTTGTTGCATACTTGAGTAGTCTTCCTTGTGTTGCTCCCAGTTCCTTGCATGCAATCATAGTTGAGGCAATTGCTCCATATCCGCACGCACTTACCCTCCTTTCATTCAATGTTTTATAGAATTTTTCCACATCTAATTTCAGTATCGGTTCGATGAGTGCCTTGTCCTGCTCGTATGCAAACTCGTTTGACTCATAATGTGTAAAGTCGGATGAGCCAATTATGATGGTCTTTCTTATTTTTGCAAGCTTGGCAACGGCATTGCCCACTTCCTGCATGTATTCATGGTCCTGATCATTTAGAATGATGGGCAATATTTTGAATGGCTTTTTGTAAAACTGCATTAGCATTGGCACCTGAACCTCGATGCTATGCTCTCGTGTATGTGAAAAATAATCGATTTCAATTATTTTTGAAATTTCGTTGATTTGTTTTGCTCCATCTGAATCGACTTCTACTTGGCCTAGCGGGGTCTCCCAATAACAATCCCTCATCGTGGCAATATTGCATCCAATTCCCCAGTGGTTTGGGCCCAAAATTACGGCAGTGTCAAAGTCTTGGACTGCAATACTCCCAAATGAATGAGTGGCCACAGGACCCGAATACATGTAGCCTGCATGGGGACAGATTGCTCCGTAGATCTTTTCTTTTTTTTGATGAATTTGACCTATTCCAAACTCGCTTGATATGGAATTATTAATTGATTGCTCGAGTTTTGATTTTTCTTTTGGATAGAACATGCCAGCAACTGCTGGTGTTCTAATTCGCATCTATTCTAGTTCCTCTTCAGAAATCTTTGTTTCGAAATCGTCGATTTCGTATTTCATTGGGTCGTTTTCGCCCAGCTTTCCTTTTTGTATTAGTATTTCTCTTGCCAACAGCCAAAATACCGTGGCAAGTGACTTTCTACCCCTGTTGTTTGCTGGAATGACTAGGTCGATTTTTGATGTGACATTGTCTGTGTTTGATACGCCGATGACTGGAATTCCGGCATTTGTTGCCTCTATGATTGCCTGCGAGTCAACTTGAGGATCAGAGATGATGACTAATTTTGGTTCAGTGTAATACGGTAATGACGGGTTGGTCAGAGTTCCCGGCATGAATCTGCTTAGCATCTTTCTAGCACCGGTGATTTCACAGAATTTCTCAATTGGCGTACTTGCATATTCTCGTCCAGAGCAAACCAAGATTTGTGATGGTTCCATTCTGTTGATGAATTTAGCTGCAGTCTTGATTCTTGCCAATGTTTGGTCAAGGTCAATCATGTAGAGTCCTTCAGGGCTTGCCTTTGTGATAAATGGTTGCATGAAGGTAGTCTTGACAGTAGTTCCAACTCTTATTCCTGTGGAGAGGATCTTTTTCTTGATGTCTTGCGGTTCTGTCTGCTGACTCATTTTACGATTTTAAACCTCTGCCATACCCGATATTAAACCATGCTCTGAGAGACGAATCAATTCATTTAGTTTTGCTATTCTCTCGCCGCCCACTACGCCCACCTTTAGCATTTTAGAACCAGTGGCAACTCCAATATGAGAAATCTGGTAATCTGTGGACTCGCCTGATCTATGTGATGTTATGATTCCTATTTTGTTCTTGGAGGCAATCTGTGCAAACTCTAGTGCATCATCGAGACTTCCCGCCTGGTTTACCTTGAGAATGACACCGGTGCATGACTTTTTCTTTACCGCCTTTTGCAGAATTTTTGGATTTGTGACTGTCAGGTCGTCGCCTGTGACAAATGTCTTTGGGAATTTATTTGCCAGTATGGCCATGTCATCAAATGCTTCCTCGTGCACCGCATCTTCGGCATAGATCAGCTTGTATTTTTTTATGATGTTTGCGGCAAAGTCGATTTGCTCTTCCGGGGTGTTCTCAAAGCCGGCGCGGTCGTAAACGTACTTTTTCTTTTTATCATCCCATTGTGTAGATGATGCAAAATCAACACCCAATGCAACTTCTTTTCCTAGTGTGTAGCCTAGATTTTCTATTGCCTGGGCAGAGATCTCTAATGCCTTTTCGTTGTCCATCTCTGGCGCCCATCCCCCCTCATCACCTCTACCGTTGGTAAATCGCGGATTGTCTTTTTGGAGTGTTTTGCCAAGCTCCTTGTGGACTGCCAAGTTCATCTCTATTGATTCCCTTGGCGTCTTTGCCCCAACTGAGCAGATCAAAATCTCTTGAATGTCGGGAGTCCCGGGGCCTGCATGGGCTCCTCCCCCAAGAATATTTCCTAGCGGGAATGGGAATCTCCATTTTTTTGTCTGAGAAATTACCTTAAAGAATGGCTCATCTCTTGCCTTTGCAGCAGAGTCAATTGAGGCTATTGTTAATGCATATGCCACCGCACCGCCAATTTTTGAGTAATTACTGCTGGAATCTATTTTTCTTATCTCTCTTTGAATTGACTTTAGGTCGTCCGAGTCTAGGTCAACAAATTTTTTTATATTCTTGTTTAGGATTTGTAGGCTTTTTTCTGGGTTGTTGTCTGCAAAACTTTGTACCTCGTATTTCCCGACACTTGCACCGGATGGCGCGCAGGCTCGACCGAGATATTTTTTATCTGAAATGACATCTATTTCGATTGTCTTGCTACCGCGACTATTGTAAAGCAGTCTGCCTCTTACCGATGTGATCTTTGGCAAACTACTCTAGCTCAGATTGAACTTCCAAGTAACGTCTCTGGATTGCCTCGTAGAATGGAATGACTTGTTGCATTGTCTCTACGGTTGTCAACATCATTCTTCTACAGCAGTATCTTTTCAAACCAAGTGAATCTAAAACTTTGATTGGCTCTTCTCCAGCTTTAATCCTGTTTTGATAATCGTCGTATTTATCAGCAATTAGATTTCCACAAGTGAAACATCTGACTGGGATTAACACAACGACAAAAATCAAGTAAGGTTATAAAAACCATCCATGGAATTTTGCTGCGGGAGTCGCCAAGCCTGGCCAACGGCGCTAGCTTGAGGGGCTAGTATCTTAGGATTTCGTGGGTTCAAATCCCACTTCCCGCA
>VHBH01000015.1 GCA_016872055.1 Nitrososphaerota archaeon | reverse complement strand
CGAGGAGATCGAGCCTAAAAAGTCCAGATTTACGTTACTAAGAAAGCTTTGATCATTTTATTTTGGACTCTATAGCAGTTATGTATTTTGATAAAAATTCGTGAAACATTTCAATTTTGGACTGGTCAAGTGCTTGTGCGCCGGAAAACTTGGTCATTTCCTGCTTCGCCTTGAGATGTTGTGATAGGATTTCTTTTAGTTCTGTTTTTGATTTTGCGTCTAGATTTTTTATCAGAGAAGACGTTTCAGATTCTAGTTTTTGTCGTAGTATAGAATCAGCTGGTGGAGATTCGCCCAATACATCCTTTAAGGTATAATTTTCAAAAACTTGTATTCTGAGGTCTACCACAAAAGATTTGGCAGAATCGATTTAATAAAAAACTATTTGAAAATACCAATTTAGTAGCAGATCATGTACATATGGTGGACAAATTTTGTGTAGAATGTTTCAGTCAATGTTCATGGATCGAAGTTTGTAATTATCCCTGTGTATGGATGTGGTTTCGTATGGTGGGCCAATTGCATACAGCTTCAGGGTTGCCTTACAAATTAGTCGTGACGGCAGATCACGCTCAAAACAAAAATCGGTTTTTGTATCCGTAGAGGTTTGAATATTATTCAACTTGGTATTTTTTGAATATACTAGTCGTAGATCGACACCCTTCAAATTTGAATTATCTAGTTTTGCATTTCCCAGATCCGCTGCAAAAAGAGATGCGTTTTCAAAATTTGTATTTTCCAGGTTAGCGGAATTCAGATAGGCAAATGAAAGATCAGCATTTTGTAGATTTGAATTCGTCAACCTAGTGTTTTGCAGATTAACATTTCGTAAGTTAATGGATTCAAGATTTTTGTTACTTAGATCAGAATTGACGATTTCCGTGCTACTAAATTGGCCTTTACTCATATCTAGATTTAAAATGGCAGAATTAAATTTTGAGCCATGAAATTCTGCAGCCATGATCTTGGCATTAGTAAGATTTGTTCCAGAGAAATCAGTACCGTACGCTTTAGCACCGTAGAGAATTGCTCCAGAAAGATCTGATCCCTTAAGGTTCGCCCCAGACAGATCTGCGCCAGATAGATTTGCCTCAGATAGATTCGTGTGCTCTAATTTTGCACCCCTGAATATTGCACCCAATAAATCAGAATTAGATAGATCTGCTCCACTAAGATCAGAATTTGTAAAATTCGTATGAGATAATTTACTTTTTTTCAGATTAGAATTTGTAAATGTAGAAAATTCTAGCGATGATTCTGAAAAGTCTTTTTCATGAAGATCAGTATTAGAGAAGTTTCCGTGTGGATATTTGCTTGCTTTATGTAATTGACTATGATATGATTCTGTTTTCAGTGAGACAGTATTATCTAAATTCAGGTTTTTTGTTTTTGCAGTGGAAAAATCAGAATGAAAAACATTCGCATTATCAAATATAGAGTCCTCAATCACGGCATTTCGTAATTCAATTTCACTAAAGTCAGAGTTTGCAAAATTTGATTGTTTGATCACGGCACCCACCATGTTGGCACCATTAAAGTTAGTTCCTCTCAGATCCAAGTTTGATAGATCCGCAAAAGCTAGGTTAGCATCTTTGAGGAATGCTTCTTTCAGATAAGAGTTACTTAGTTGAGCATTTGCAAGATTTGCATATGCTAGATCAGCCCCAGTGAAATTAGTTTTAAACAAGAGATTCTTTGTCAGATCCTGTCCACAGAAATTTGCATAAGAAGCATTAACATCTACAAGATTTGCGCCGGCAAGAATTGTTTTATATAATTTTACATAACGAAGACTTGATTGTTCAATGTTTGCCCCTTCCAGCACTGTATCTCTCATGTTGGAACCATCTAGAACAGCATGTCTGAGATCTGCCTTGTAAAGATCAGCTTCCCTAAGATTTGCGCCAAAAAGTTTTGCATTTTTTAAATTAGCATATCTAAGATTAGATTCGGTTAGATCAGTGCCACTTAGATCAGAATTTTCGAGATTTACATTCTCAAAGTGTCCTCCCCTAAGTGATATACCTGAAAGATCACAATTTGACATATTTTTATCAATTTGCATCTGAGGGTTTTTTTCTAGGCATATTTGGATTTTTGATTTGGATAAGTCTTCAATTGACAGTATTGAAAAGTTCTGTGTCGGAATTAAGATCAGAACAAGAACAACAATAAGCAATAATGACAAGCTGAAAAAAATCTTCATTTTCGAAAGATATGAGAATAAGATAAATAAAACTTAGCGGGTCTGGTGGGATTCGGACCCACGACATACGGATGTCTCCAAGTAATTTTAAGAGTCCGTCGCTCTACCTGGCTGAGCCACAGACCCACTGAGGAAAAAACAAGTGTACCGTTATTTAATTGAGATGAAAAATTTAGTTTGAAGCTTTTGCTTCAATTTCGTTGTATTTGTCCAGAATTGCAGTCAAAACCGTCGAGACAGGAATGTTGTTCATCTTTCTCTTTTCGGCCAGGAGTTTCTGGTATGCATCAAGTGTGATGTATACAGGTATTGAGCCATTTCCTTCTAACAGTCCTCGAACCTTGAATAGAGCGCTCTCCATTCCCTTTTCAGCAGTCTTTGCGAACTTGACCTTGTTTAGAATTCCGCCTAGTGGACCAAATGGCATCTCATAGTTTACTGTCATGGTAACAGTGGTTAGTCGCTCTGCCTTTGGTGTGAATTCAGTTGTAATGTCCCATTTCTTGAATGGTCCGGTAGTCATTTTAGCAGAGATCTTGCTTTCCTTGACAAACTCTGTTGTCTCGCAGTCCCATTCCAGTCTTTTTCCGCCAAAGTCACCGACAATTCTGAATGTTGTTCCAACACCCATGCCGTTTTTGATATCCATTGGAATGACTGTCATTCCTACACCCTTGTCAGACATTTGGTCAGAGACGTGCTCTGGTCTTGCAAAGTATGTAAAAACGGTGTCAACTGGAGCTTTGATGTCGATTGATTTTCTAACTGTAGTCAACGTTGGGACTTTTTCAAAGTCTTGATTTAAAGCTTTTGTCATTTTTCTTACAAAACCACTTTGCATTATATTGATGAATGCGATCTGGTGATTGTGCATCAAAAGATCGCGTTTTTTGTATTATCTACATTACTGCTTTTGCCAATCATCTCTCAAGCAAGTGGTCACGCGCTGTTTAATTCAGCGGAGTCCACCATAGGGAATAACCGAGTCCAAATAGCAACAGACCCAGAGTTTCCTCAGGCAGGCCAAAAGGCAAAGATTCGAATGCATGTAACGGATCTTGACCTAAATGACGTAAAACAATTCGTAGTAGGGATTAGAATATTTTATGATGATGTTCAGGTGGATGGCATTCCACCGCGGTCGGTTGATGGTGGATATTGGGACTTTGATTATATCTTTGATAAGCCGGGAAACCACGTATTTCGAGTTGATATTTATGGTGAAGGTAATAGTGCAATCACTCACACATTCAATATGAGTACACAAAGTCCATTTGGCTACATCTTCTTTTACGTGATATTATCAGGTGCTGTCGGTGCCGCCGTGATATTTGGCTACATTTACTTGCCAAAACGAATTAAAAGAAAGACCTAGACTTTTGCGATAATAGATGCTTTTGCCATTCTGAATGCAAATATCGCAGTGAGTAAAGTCATTGCAAACAGCAGAATCCCAATTCCAAGATGTATTGCAACCAGTACTGCGTGTAGTTTTGCCTCAATCACCAAAGCGCCAAGGGTTATTTGAGTTACTACCAGTATTGATCCCAGTGTGGAGGTAACTTTGATTTTTCTGTCTGAACTTTTGTTTAGCCAGACCCCAACAGTTGTTGCAATTATCAGGCTACCAGTGGTTGCAGCGATGAATCGGTGTACCCATTCTATGAAAAACTCATCGTCAGGCAATATTCCATTAGGGCATAGCGGCCAGTCAGGACAAGACAGTCCTAGGCCAGACGCCGAGATATATCCGCCAATGAACATTAGCGAATACAAGATCATCAGGGATGCTAAGGCTAGGTACTGGAGACGCAAAATTATTCAACTATGAAATTGCCTTGCATTCCAAGTGCTGGGTGTCCCGGGATTGTGCAAATGTAGTGGTATGATCCTGGGGCTCCTGCGGTAAATGTTACTTCTTTTGCCTCTTTTGGCTTGAGTGGATTGTTCATAGAACCGATTGCAGAATTAAACAAAACACTGTTAAAATCATCTGGGTTTGAAACAACGCCAAAGGCGTGGAATGACATTCCGTTGTTTGCTACCTTTATGGTTACAGTATCGCCAGATTTTACCTTGATCTCTGGGTTGTGGCCTTCCTCACCAGGTAATGCATTAAAGGCTAGTGTCTTAAAATCAGCAGACTCTACAAAATTGAGGTCAAATGTGTGGCTAATGCCTGTTGGGGCAGCTGCCTTTGGCGCCTCGCCTTTAGGTCCTACTATGATTTCACCAACCATTCCCAATTCCCTGTGTCCTGGAATTGTACAAATGTAATAGAATGTACCTTCGCTTGTAGGTATGAATGTGGAAGAACCGCTTTCACCTGGCTTTTGTGGGCTGTTCATGTTTGCTATCTCTGTTCCTCCAATTATCTCGCTATATCCTTCTGTTGCAGGAGTGACGCCAAACGCGTGGTATGACATTCCCATATTTTTAACAGTAAATTCAATCTTGTCCCCAACACTTGCCTCAATTGTTGGATTGTGGCCTTCCTCACCAGGTAGTGCATTAAATGCCAATTGCCTAAAGTCAGACGATTCTACAAAATTCAAGGTAACTGGAATTGTTTTGCCTGAAGCAACTGCTGGACCTGGGGCATAATTTCCAGTCATTGCTTGCGCCCCTGGCGGCATTGATATCCAATAATCCCAAAATGCAAAGAACAAAGCGCCGCCTGCGATGCAGACACCGCACATGATTGCCATCATTTTTGCGGTTCTTGCAGGACTTGTCCTATAGATTGGTGTTTCGTGTGACATGGTATTATCCTAATGGTGTGGTGTCTTTGCCTGATGTGACCAGTAGTATTTGCCGCCTAGTGCCCATGGATCATCCATGTCTGCTTCCTTGCCTTTGGCTGAGCTGTATATCATGTTGAATATCCACAGCGCCATGCTGACACCAATTACCATTGCACCAATTGATGAGATTTGATTCATAATGATATATTCAGGTAATGGTAAGTAGTCGAAAACTCTTCTTGGCATTCCGTACAATCCCAATACGTGTTGTGTGAAAAATACCATGACGGTACCAACCATTGTTAAAATAAAGTGGATCTTGCCCATTGTCTCATTATACATTCTTCCAGTGATGTAAGGGAACATGTAGTACATGAAACCCATAGAGCCAAACGCTATTGTTCCCATCACAAAGAGATGGAAGTGTCCTACCACCCAGTATGTGTCGTGTGTGATAAAGTCAAACGGCATTGCAGCATTTGCTACACCGCCCGCTCCTGCTGAGAAGAATAGTGCGATTCCTCCGACTGCCCACATCATTGGTGTTGCAAATCGAATTCTTGCGCCCCACATTGTGGCTATAAAGTTGAATACATGCATTGCAGATGCTGGAACTGCTGCCAAGGTTCCAACCATGAATACCGTTTTTTCTGTAAACGACATGCCTGTTGAATACATGTGGTGAGCCCATGAAGAGAATCCGACAAGTGCAAGCATCACAAATGCAAAGATTCCAGAACCATGGCTAAAGATCGGCCTCCTTGAGAATCTAGGAATGATTTCATACATCATGCCGATTGCAGGAATTACCAATACATACACCTCGGGATGGAATGTAAACCAGAACAGATGCTGATATGCAATTGGATCTCCGCCTTTTGATGGATCGAAGAATCCAGAAACACCGAGCCTGTCAGTTAACAACATTACGAGTGCGGCGGCAAATGTAGGCACCGCCACTATAATAATTAGGGATGAGCTCAAAAATGACCAAGCCAGTAAAGGTACCTTGCTTAGTGGTAGATCAGGGTGCTTGCACTTGAGAATTGTAACTACAAAGTTGATTGCGCCTAGAACTGATGATACACCCAAGATTTTCTGGGCAAATATCCACATGTCGGCTGAAGGACCAGGTGAGCGAATTGTAGAGTACGGCGGGGTTGCATACCAACTAAAGTCAGCAAAGCCAAGCCAGATTAGTGCGCCTGCTGGCGGGATCATCCAAAATGCAACAGCATTTAGTTTTGGATACGCCATGTCTTTGTATCTGACCATGATTGGAACAAAATAGTTGCCAACCGCAGATGCGAATGGTAAGAGGAATAAAAAGATCAAAGTTGTTCCATGAACGGTGAAAATTCGGTTATACGTCGTTGCATCTGAAATGATCTGACTTCCAGGCAAGAATAGTTCTGCTCTAATTAACAGTGCCAGAGCACCACCAAGGAAGAAGAATGATAGAGATGTGATCGTGTATAGCAGCCCGACATCAGTGTGATGAGTCGAAAACATTATCTGCCAAATTGGTCGCGGCTTAGATAGCTCTAATACCATTTAGTTTTCCACCTGTGTTTGATTTATTAAGTTATCAATGTTCATTTTATTCCTCCACATATAGTGTCGCTCTCATGTTATAGTGCAATAGACCACAGTATTCCCTGCACTGGATGACATATTCTCCTGCCTTGTCTGGCGCAAACCAGATTGTGTTTACTTTGCCAACAATGGCGTCCTGTAATACGACATAATCATGAATGTTGAATGAGTGGTTGACGTCTTTGGCAGTGACCTCAAACTTGTATGGTTTTCCTTTTTTGACGTGAAGTTCGCCTACTTCTTTGGTTCCATCTGCATGCTCAAAGGTCCAAAACCATTGTTGTCCAACTACCTTGATTACTTCTGCTTCAGCAGGAATGTGCTCTACAATTCGCTCTACATTCCATGCCTCGGCTCCTACGTATGCCAATAAGCAAATAACAACGCCGATGTAGACCCATTCAGGCCAGTTAGAGTGTCCGCTCATTTACTGCTCACCTTTTTGTCCTCATGTAAAAACACGTGATTGTATGTTAAAAGCCAAGTGGAAGAATCGTCAACTAGTGCTAATTTTTCCAAAAATAAGAAGCTAGAAATTACCAATCACCTTTTTCTTCATATTTAGTTGGCGTGGCTTTGGGGTGAGACTCTCTGAATCTCCATACAACCCAGATAAGTGTGCCAGATACTACTGCTCCAACGGTAAATGCTATTGTCATCATCTTGAAAAATAGATTCCAGACCTCTGTTTTGCGGTTAATATAATCTCCAGCTTCTGTTGCAGCAAAGACCAATTGTAATGTTGGTAAAACAAGTAAAATAGTCAAAATTGACATCAATACTATTACTCTTGTCATGACTGAATGTAGCTGGTGAACTGCAAATTCAATTTAAGCCTTTTGCAGATTATTAGAAAGGTCCTTGGTTGTATCGATCAGAGTTCATTGCGTTGATAGCAGACAAGGAAAATTTTCCCTGCTCTTCTCGAATTATTGTCAATGATGCATTTGCAATAATGAGCTCAAAAAGAGAACTGGCGTTTAGATTTAGGATATTTGATATCATTGCCTTGATCGGATCCATGTGTGTCACAAGCAAAACGTTTTTGCCAGAGTGTTCCTTTCTGACGTGATCCACAATGCTCATGACCCTGCTTTTGACCTGCATGAATGTTTCCACCCCGTTTTCCTCAATTATTGGATCGTCCTGATAAAATTTCAAAAAGATGTTTCCGTGTTTTGCATACAGATCATCGTATGCCATTCCGGAAAATTTGCCCATCTCTATCTCATAAAGACGCTCATCCACAGTTGTCGGCAGTCCAACGTGATCGCCTACAATTTGGGCGGTCTTGTGCGCACGCTCTATTGGGCTTGCATAGATATGAGAAATATCAAGTGATTTTAGGAATCTTCCAATGTCGTTGGCTTGCGTGATTCCTTTTGGTGTGAGTTGGACTCCAGGCGCACGTCCTGCCAAAACTCGAGAGGTGTTGTTCTGCGCTTGTCCATGACGCAAAAATATTATCAATCCCATGGATTTTCAAATTTCTCCATAAAGATAATAATAAGATTGCTTGCCGAGGTTTAGTTGAAAATAGGAATCATTGGGGGCACTGGCGGTATGGGAAAAGGCTTTGCACTGCGCTGGTGCAAAAAGCACGAAATCCTAATTGGCTCCAGAGATGCGCAAAGAGCATCTGATGCCGCAAAAGAATATTTGCAAATAGCAAATCAGGGATTTGGGAATATCAGCGGAACAATTTCTGGGACAGACAACAATTCCGTTGCAGCTCAAAGCGACGTTCTGATTCTATCAATACCATATGAAAATATTGATTCTGTGTGTTCTGGCCTGCTTGGAAACATAAAGGACAGCTGCACCGTAATATCACCCATAGTTCCAATGACAAAGACAGACATTGGTTTTGAGTTCATACCATTAAAGGAGAACAAGCCATTCTCACACCAAATGGTGCAAAAACACATGAAAAACAAAAACAAGCTTGTATCAGCATTTCATGTCATATCGGAAAAAAAACTCATTGACCCAAACTTTACGCTGGATTATGATATTTTTGTCTGCGGTGACGATAAGGAATCTATTGATGTGGTAAATGGCCTAATTGTAGAGATTAGCGGCCTGCGGCCAATATTTCTGGGCTCTGGCGCACTGGCATATCAGGCAGAGATTGCAACTCCACTCCTACTCAACGCCATGATCAAAAACAAGATGAAAAACCCCGGAATCAAAATTCTCTAAATGAGTGAACATCATCCACGAAGGGGCAGAAACTGGTATTCTGCGATGGGAGTGTTATTTGTAGTGGTTGGTGCAATTACATTGGTGCAGAATCTGATAGTCTGGGGTCCGGAATTTATAGTGGATTTTATGTTCAATGGAGAGATAACAAACGAAAAGGTCACACTAGGAATGTTTGCATTTGGCGGATTTTTGATTATCTTGGGATTTAAGAAAAAATATGCGTAAAGAAGTTCTGCTAAAAAAACAAAAGATTATGCATCTTGCTACGATTGATTCCAAGGGAAGCCCGCATTTGGTTCCAGTATGGTATAAAAAAATTGAAAAAAAATTCTACATCGGCACAAACACAAGGACTTCCAAGGCAAAAAACATCTCAAAGAACAAAAAAGTGTGCTTTTGCATAGATGTTGGAATTTGGCACCCAATTGATGGCATGATGGTATCAGGCAAGGCAAGGCTCATCAAAGAACACAATACAGTCAAAAAAATCGCAGGACAGATTTTGCTTCGCTATTTTAGAACTCTCAAAGAAAAATCTGCAAAACAGTTGCTCGATCAGACCGACTGTGTGATAGAAATCACACCGCTAAAAACAACCAGTTGGCATTACTGACAGAACTTTTCTATTTCGTTTAGAGCAAAGTCAAGTATGTTCAGGTCAGGCAGAAACACAATTCTGAAATGGCCACTGCCATACTGTGTTCCAAATCCAGATCCATGAACAGTCAGTACTCCTGTTTTTCTTAGCAGCTCCATTACGAATTCCTGATCTGTTTTGTATGGGTTTTTTTCGATTTTTGGAAAAGCATAGAATGCACCCTTTGGATTTGAACATGACAGGCCAGAAATGGAGTTTAGTCTTTTTACTACAAAGTCGCGTCGTTTTTTGAGCTCTGTTACAAATTCAGAGACATATCCTTGCGGTCCTCTCAATGATTCCAGCGCTGCATATTGTACTGGTAAATTTGTGGATATTCGCACACGTGCTAATTTTGGCAGATTTTCTCTAATTGGTGCAAGCTTGGGCGAGTTGTTAAACGCAACATAACCAATTCTCCAGCCAGACATCAGATGAACCTTGGAAAAACCATTTAGCAGTATAATTGGGGAATCCCCAGATACTTTGCCAATTCCTGTGAATTTCTCATCAAATACGATTTGGTCGTATATCTCATCACAAATGATGTACAGGTCATGCTGATTTGCAATATTGACTAATTCCCTTAGTGATTTTTCAGAAAATACAGCGCCCGTTGGATTATTTGGAGAAATTAGGCAAATTGCAACTGTTTTTGGCGTTATTTTTGATTTGATATCATCAATGTCTGGTGTTGAATTTTTCAAGTCCACTGCAAATTCGACTGGCTTGCCGCCGTGTAGTCTGACATATGATGCATATGGAGGATAATATGGTCCTGGCAAGAGAACTTCGTCGCCTTCTTCCACAATGGATGACATTACCATGTCTAGTGCCTCTGAAACTCCGTTTGTAACCAAAATATCGTCTGCAGAAACTGACAGTCCTTTAGCTTTTTCTTTTATTGTAATTGCTTCTCTGAGTTCTTGCAGTCCTTCGGATTGTGCGTAATAATTGTGCCCCTCTCGAATTGACTTTATCATTGCCTCTTTGACATTTGCTGGAGGTTGAAATCCATACTGGATTGGATCACCAATGTTCAGGTATGTGATTTTTTTTCCCAGTTTTTCAACTTGACGTGCAGCAGTTACAATATCACGGATTGCATATTCAACGCCAGCTACTTTTTTTGATACTTTCATGAGCAGCTAGACAGATATTTAGCCCCGTTAAAGTGCTTTTGGACTCGTAGCACAGTCTGGATAGTGCGGGCGGCTTCGGACCGCCAGGTCGAGGGATCGAAGCCCTCCGAGCCCTGAAATTATTTTTCCAGTATAACTATATTAGAACAAGTTGCGATGTAGTGTCATGCCCGGAATAGGCTTGATGAAGAAAAGACTGGAGACAGAAAAGCAGGCGATAACTTTGGCAATATCCGGAATCATAAAACAATACAATGTCAAGCCAGAAGAAATCAAAACTTTGGAGACACAGTATGACAGTGATGCTGGCGATTGGTATGTCGCATTAGGCTTTGCCGATAAGCGAACAGTGATACGAATGGACTCGGTTCATGCAACAATTTTGGAAATAAAAGAAGTTTAGCTGTTTTCAAACTCTATTTTAGAGTACAAACACATTCCTAGAAAGTTTTAGAATTTGACCACGGTGTTTGGATATCATGTTTAGTAATAATATAGTGATTTTAAGAGAACATTTTGATCTTTGTCTACAAACCTGTTTTATTTTCTGAATTGAACGTTTGGTGCTTCTGGCTGCGGTATTATAACGAGTCCGCCATCTCGAAGCTGACCAATTAATTGGATTACTTCTTTTTCAACTTGAGATCTTTGCATTCCGGTTTTTTGTGCAAATATATCGACTAGTTCAGTGATCTTTCTCTTACCATTGCATGATCGCCAAAAGTCAATGATTGCCTGATTTACCATAA
>VHBH01000014.1 GCA_016872055.1 Nitrososphaerota archaeon | reverse complement strand
ACCACGTCAAAGCTTTAGAGACAGAGACGACAAACCACGTCAAAGCTTTAGAGACAGAGATGATAGACCACGAGATAGTTTTAGGAATAGAAATCGGGATGATAAACCACGAGATAGTTTCAGAGACAGAGACGACAAACCACGTCAAAGCTTTAGAGACAGAGACTCTAGACGTGATGGATTCAGATCCAGAGGTGAATCAAACGGCCCTCGCAGAGAATTTAGAGGGGATTCCGGCAATCGAAAAAAGTTTGGAAAGCGAAGATTCTGATTTTATTTGGCTCAGACTTGACGGCCAAAAAAGACTAGCCACTGAAAATTATGTTGAGGGAAATACAGTTTATGGTGAGAAACTCTACAAAAAGTCCAAAATTGAATACCGAATTTGGGATCCGTTTCGAAGCAAACTAGCAGCTGCCCTGTATATTGGATTAGATGTGTTTCCTATCACCCGTGGCACCAAGGTTTTGTATCTAGGTGCATCTACTGGTACAACAGTATCCCACATATCAGATATTGTAGGATATAATGGCCTAGTCTTTGCAGTAGAGCATGCAAGCAGAGTTGCTCGAGATTTTTTAGACAGAGTTGCAAATTTTAGAAAAAACGTAGTGCCAATATTGCAGGATGCAAGGCATCCAAAAAAGTATTTTTCTGTGTATGGTAGGGCAGATGTTGTCTATTCAGATATTGCTCAGCCAGACCAAACCGAGATCGCCATTGCAAACTGTCAGGCATATCTCAAAGATGGTGGATATCTCTTCCTTGTAATCAAAACAAGAAGTATTGATGTTACCCAATCACCAAAAAATGTCATTCAAAATGAAATGAAAAAACTCCGAGGAAACTTTGAGATCATACAAGACATGACACTGGAGCCATATGACAAAGACCACGGCCTAGTTATAGCAAAATATCACGCCAAGGTCTGAGACACGATCAGTTTTGCTGGAGCCCAGCTTTTTCTCACATAGGCCGGAAGATTGCCATTTTGTAAAAACCAGTGTTTTACAAATGATATTGTTTTGGAATCAGACGGATAGCCACTGCCGACGGGATGTTTTTTTGAAAGGCTTGCAATTGCTCTGTCGCGTGTCACCTTTGCAATAATTGATGCCGCAGACACTACAACAAATTTCGAATCTGCATGATGATATGACTTTATTTTGCTATGAGTGATTTTGGCAATCTCTTTGCCAAATCGAGTTGCATTCACATCGCATGAGTCAACATAGGATATCGAAGGTTGTAGTTTTGTTATGACTTTGGCCATGTGAATCAATTCTAGGTTGTTAAGCTTGTGTTGGCTTACTGCCAGATCAATCTGTTTTGGAGTTGCCTTTGATATTTGATAGTTATCAACAATTTTGATTATTTTCTTGTATAGTTTTTCTCGCATCTTTGGCGATAGTTTCTTGGAATCTTTGACTCCTATTTTTTCTAGTTCAGGGATTTTTGATTTTTCTATTGCAATTGCGGCGACAACCAAAGGACCAAGCATGGAACCTCTTCCTGCCTCATCTACACCACACACCAGCACGAGTCTGACTCGAACAGATACGTATTAAACCGTTTTAGAGAAAAATACTTGCGATCAATTGCAGTTAGATGACCAAATCACAACCATTACTGAGGGAAAAACACAGATCCTAGTTCCAAGAGGGGCTTTGGAGCAAAAGGTTCCGCCGCGAGATATTGCGTTTTTCAATCCAAGGGCAAAGCTAAGTAGAGATTTTTCCATCATTGTGTATTCCGAATTTTTGAAAAACTTTGGAGGTCAAAAATCATTTTTAGACGGGCTGTCTGGTCTTGGAGCGCGCGGACTACGAGTTGCAAACGAAATATCTGGTACCGAAGTCCACGTGAACGACCTAAACCCAAGCGCACTGGAATTATCAAAAAAATCTGCCGAGCTCAACAATCTGGCAAACTATCAAGTATCAAAAAACGATATTTGCCAGTTTTTCAATGCATTTTCAAAAAAGGGTAGTCGAGGTGCAATTGTCGATATTGATCCTTTTGGTTCTCCCGCAAAATACATCGATTGTGGAATAAGGGCAACCGTTCACAATGGGCTTCTATCCGTTTCTGCAACAGATCTGCAAGTGTTGCATGGATTATTCAAGGACGCCTGTAAGAAAAAATATCACGGAATTCCAGTCAAGACGGCATACAGTAACGAAATATCAATCAGATTAATCCTGGGACTAGTAATTTCTGTGGCAGCAAGGCTGGATGTAGAGGCAACACCAATCTTCGTAGAGACAAACCAACATTATTACCGAGTTTATCTTAGGATACTAAACAAACCAGACACACGCGACCAAATTGGATACATCATACACTGCAAAAACTGCGGCAATAGGTATGCAACATCAAAACTAGTTTCTAGTTGCGAGTTGTGCTCTAGTACTATAGAGCTGGCAGGTCCTCTTTGGATCGGTAAGCTGTTTGAGAGAGACTTTGTTGCACAAATGATTCAAAACATTCCAGATCATGTGGACAAAAAATGCCAAAAGGTAATCCAAAAAGCATTACTCGAATCCGATATGCCTGCTTGTTACTACACCCTAGATGAGATTGCCGAGCGCCTCAAGTCAGCGCCAATACCACTCGACCAGATAATATCAAGACTGCGACAAAACGGATTTTCTGCTAGTCCCACTTCGTTTAATCCAACTGGATTTAGAACTGATTCCAAAATAGACAAAATCAAAGAGATCTTTTCAGCCTAGGCCGTATCCAAGACAGACAAAGTACATCTCGCTGCTTGGTTTTCTGCTTGCGTTTGGCTTTTTTAGGTGGACCTTGACAAACTTCTTTTTCAGATAATCACGAAATTCCATCGAGTATTCGCCATCAAAAACCTTGAAGAGTGCATTTCCTTTTTGTGCTAATACCCGGTCCATTATTTTAGAGCAAGAATAATTCAGAGAAATTTGCTTTGCATGATCCATCGACCAGTGACCAGTAATTTGCGGGGAAATATCACAGACTACGGCGTTTGCCTTTGTTCCAAGATATTCAATAATTTCATCCACAACGGATTCATCCTCCACGCTTCCTTTGATAAAATGGGCACCATCTACTTCATCCATGTATGATGTATCAATTCCAACTACACGGCCCTTGTTGCCAGCAAGCTTTACTGCAGCTTGCAGCCACCCACCAGGCGCACACCCCAAATCCACGACATTGAATCCAGGACCAATTATTCGATACGAGTTATTTAGCTCAAGCAGTTTGTATGTTGCACGGCTTCTATATCCTTGCTCCTTTGCCAGCTTTCTATAGTGATCACGTTTTGCGTCTAGCAGCTTCATTGTTCTTTCTTTTTCTTTGGTTTAGAGAGTTCATTGATTGACCACTCTTCAATCCACTGACATGTTCGTGGACTTACTTCTCCATCAAGTGAGCATTTTTGTTCTACAGGACACACCAAACATGGTGCATTCTCAATAGAGTCAGTACTGACGGGAGTCTTTTTGATTTTTAGAACATAGGTCCATCTCTTGTTTTCAAGAATTTTTTCACGTGTAATAATTCCCATTCTTTCTAGTTTTAGTGCCAATCTAGAGCCATCACGGCTTGTTAGTTTGAATTTCTTCCATAATTCGCTTTGGACAATGCCGTCATCATAATTTGCCAAAAACAGGCAGACACGGTTTGTGAGCTTTTCCATGTCAACTTTTTCGATTTGGAAATTCTCAATTTCCTCGTCTGTTAGTTCTTCTTCTAGTTGCTCTTCAAGTGTTTTTTCTGGTTCCTCTTCTTCCTTTTTTTTCTTTTTTTCTTCCTTTACGGCCTTTTTTTCTGGTTTTGCTTTTTTGTCTTTTTTGTTGTCTTCTTTGGTTACTTTTGTCTTTTTTTCTTCCTTTGCAGAGACAGTTTTCTTTTCTTCCTTTGCAGAGACAGTTTTCTTTTCTTCCTTTGCAGGCTTGGCTTTCTTTTCCTCTTTTTTCTTGTCTTTCTTAGAATCTTTTTCAGTAACCTTTTTTGCCATGATAAATCACGCCTGTTTTACAATATATAACATCGCATTATTCTACGCTAAATCTCTGAGATACGCTAAGGAATTTGTCCCCGCTTTTGTCAAATAGCTGAGCTTCAAGCAAGTATTGTCCTGCTTCAAGTGATTCTGAAAACTTGTCATTGATTGGCAATATACCAGACTCTCCATAACACTGATCAAAGAACGCTCCCTGTTTTACTGCCTTTTTTTGTCCTGCGGAAACATCATAGACCGTAAGATACAGATCCCCACAGTCATACGCAGAGTCATCAACTGAGATTTGCACACTTGTCTGTTCTCCATTGGTGTATTGCGCTTGCAGGTCCAAAATATCAATAGATTCACCAGAGTGGGTCTGCACTGCATCAATTTGTCCAGAAAGCGCCATTCCAAGGACTGCTCCCCCATACACAAATGAGAAGACTATTGGAATTATGAAAATCGCGATGCCTTTTGTTACCATTTAGATTTTCTTGGCATCTTGTGTTTTTATATCTATGGCAATTTTTGTGCGTATCACAATGACGAATAAGTTAAATCGTTGCCACCCCAGATGTGCGCTAGATGCGATTAAGAAAGTTCCGAGTGCGTGCATACCGATGCATACACGATTCCGGTGAAATCAAAGTTGGCGACCTAGCTGCATTTGTCGGGCGAAATGAAAGCGGTAAGACCACAATTTTGCAGGCGTTGACTCTGCTAAACCGAGACGAGCGAGTATCCGATCTGGATTTGTGCGATGAAATGACAGAAGAATTAAAGTCAGAAATAGTCCTAGCCGAAGGCGACTTTCATCTGACCGGCCAAGAAACCAAGATAATCAAAGAGAGATTTCCACACCTGCCAGAAATCACAACCATGCGAATTTTTAGGACCAACAAAAGCCAAAAAATCCAGTATGATTTTGGTTCTGTAAAGATAAGCGAAGAAAAAGACAAGGCACTAAATTCCTGGGAAAATTACACGGAGAAAATCCTGAATTTTATCTCCACAATACCAAACCACATTAGAATTCAGTTTGATACCAAGTTCTTTGAAGGTCCTCCGCCAAAGGACAGGGAGACATTCCTTACCGAAATGACAGTCTTTAACAATTCGTTGAACATGCTTGCAGCCGATGAACCATACATTCTCTCAGAATGGTCAAGATTCTACAAAGAGCGAGAAAAGACCTACGACGAGCTACTAGTTGGAGCTACGGAAAAAACAGCGCTAGAGAACTTTGTCCTAGAAAACCTGCATCCAAGATTTGTCTACTTTTCTGACTATAAGAAAATCTATGGTAACATAAATCTCGATGAATACATTAAGGAAACACACAAGCTGGGGGGTGCAGATTATGAGGAATTTGACAAGGCCGAAACAGTCCGAAACTTGTTCTATCTTGCAGAACTGGATACTGAAAAACTTGAAGAATACAAATCCAGCCCGCCAAAGTTGATCAAACTTCTCAACGCTGCGAGCCGAAGATTAACTGACAGACTAAATCCGGCATGGAAGGGCGACCCAATCCACGTTGATCTGCGATACAATCCAGGCAACATCATGAGTGTCGTAATATCCGATGTGCACAGAGATGGAACCGTGACAAACACAGGTCTGCTTAGCAGAAGGGCAGAAGGATTCAAGTGGACATTTTCATTCATTGTAAACTTTGCAGCAGAAACACAGCGCGCAGAGCTCAAAGAGGCAATTTTGCTTTTGGACGAGCCTGCAAGAAATCTTCACCCAGCACAGCAAATGGGAATATCTGACCTTCTCAAGAACTTGGCAGGCTCGAATCAGGTCCTATATGCAACCCACTCACCATTTATGATATTTGATTACACACCTGGCAACCTGCTTGTAGTAGAGCTGGACAAACGAAAGCACCTCAGCAGAATCCATTATGATTATTGGAATGCTGACGACGCTACACTTATCCCAATTTTGTATGGTTTATCACGTGGCCTAGTCGAATCTATTGTCGACAGAGAAATCGGCACCAACTCTCGACCAGTCATAATAGTAGAGACAATGTCAGATGCAATGTTTCTGAATTCATTTGACAAGTTCCTAGAGGATCCAAATATTTCGATGAATCCGCTAAACGTTGTTGCGTCATACAGCAAAAACTCTACTCTACCACTTGCCATATTCTACAGAAACCACGGCCATAATGTCTTTGTGATTTTAGATAACACCCTAGAATCAAAGAAAATAGCAGAACAGCTAAAGGCAAACGAGTTTACAGACATGCAAATCATATACTTAGAACAAGGCGGAAAGTCAATTGAGTCAATAGAAGACCTCATACTACCAGAAGACTATTTGCATGCAGTAAACCAGACATATGAAATCAAGCTAAGAAAGGAAGGATTTCGAAACCTAACAAGGGAAGAAGTTCTGGCGAGAAACAAAAAAGGAATAATCGAAAGTCTCAAAGACATTTGGTATGAACATAGGGAAGATGGCTGGAACGACTTTGACATTGAAGAAATCGCTCGATACATTTGTGAAAAAATTGCACTAAAAGAAGCAGACTTCCTTTCAGACAAGACAAAGGACCAGTTCCGAGGATTGTTCAGACTTATTGCAGAGAGAATACGACAACACCAAAACATGACTGCTCATGTGGGCCTAACCAAGTTCCAGCGAAGCAAACCTCGATAGCTGCTTAAAGTATTTTACGCACGAGTCATCACCAACGCTCAAAAAGAGTAAATAAACAATATTCGTGAAGGCAGGTAGATTGCGAATGAATTATGCTGTTTATGCTATTTTAGGAATTTTTACAGTTTTCATATTTTCAGCTTCGATACTAGCTAGTGCAGAGACTGGAGCAAAAAGCACAGCCTTTGAAAAGACCACACTCTTGGAATTTACAAATAATGATTCATCTCCAGTTCATACAATAAAACTGTGGCTTGGCAAAGATGTCGGAACCTTCAAGTCATTCAAGGCAGAAAAGGGTTGGACAGGAGTAAAAAACTCACAAGGAGTTCTAGTGTTCACATCAACGGAGCCATTGGGTTCAGGTGAGTCAGTCAAGTTTGGAATAAAGACAGAAATCGAAAGCCCCGGAGTGAATTGGAAGACTTCTGATAGTGCTGGAAATGAGCTGTCAGTTGGCAAAGTCACGCCACAACATCGAGGCAAGATTGGACTACCAGACTACTTGAAAAGCGCAACATTCAAAATAATTCCGGAATCTCCAAAAACCGGAGATAGTATTAGAATAGTAGGTGAGGGATTCCCAAAAAATACCGTGCTAAACTTAATGATAAACAATGAAAAACTAGAAGACATTCGAACCGATGAAAGCGGCCGTGTTATTGGAACTGCCAAGATCCCAATTACTATACAATCAGATAGAATTGATCTATCGCTTGAAGATTCCCAAGGAAGCAAAAAGACAATCAGCATAAGAGTTAAAACAATGGAAGAAACTCCAGCTCCGCAAAACACCAAGAAACTAACAGTTGATAACTATATCACAATGGCAGAACCAGGTCAAAAGATATCTACCAGTGGAACCGGCAAGCCTGGAAGCTCAGTTACCATCACAGGCAAAGACCCGGCAGGCAGCAAACTATACCAAGCAGTAGTTACAGTAGACGCTCTAGGCAATTGGCAGCATGAAACCACAATACCATTAGATGCACCACTAGGCACAAGAACTGTGGAATTTAGCGATGGTATTGAAACAATTACAAAATCCATTAGCATCTCAATAACAAAGATAATCAAAGTAGACTCACCAAAGACAAAATATGATCCTGGTGAGAAATTCATCTTTAATGGAACCGCAAAGCCGGGTCAGACAATGCAAGTTGTAATTAATGATCCAATAGGAAAAGAAATTCACTCGGATTTGCTAGAGATCGGTGAGTCTGGAGTATTTAACTTTGAATATCAAACCACAGCTACATCAATCAAAGGGACCTATGTAGTATTTTTGACACACGGAGCTGAAACAGAGATAATTAGAGTTGGCCTAGGCGAGCTACCAGGTCCACAAATCATTGCCAAATTCGACAAGCTAAATTATGCATCATCAGATACTGCCAAGCTAACAATCAAAGGTCCTGCCAAATCAACAATATCTATTTTGATTATTGATCCTACCGACAAGGTCAAACTTACAGAAAGAATCTCATTGGGGCTTGACGGCAGTAAAGTCTTTGATTTAGTTCTAAGTCAGTACAAGTCAGGAGTATACAATGCAGTGATAAAACACTCACAATCAGAGACCAGTGTGGTGTTTTCGGTTGGTCTTCAAACAACCACAGGAAACATCTCAATTCAAGCAACAAAGCCAGAATATCTGCCAGGCGACAACATTTTGGTTTTGGGTTCTACTAATCCAAACATAATTCTAAACTTACAAATGACAGACCCAGACGGCAAAATAATAAAGAATAAAGATATCTTTTCTGACAATGAAGGCAAGTTCTCCGAGGGAACATTCAGAGTTCCAAGCGATGCAAAGCAAGGGTCTTGGGTAATAAAAGCAAAAAGTGGCGCCAAGTTCGCAGAGGTCAAGTTCAATGTCTCTGGAACCGCAGCAAAGACATTCAACGTGAAAATCGACAAGACCACTCCATACACGGCTGGCGATTACATGACAATTACCGGCAGTGGTGGAGGAAAATCCCAGAATGGAGTAATCATAATATCGGATTCCAAAAACAACAATACAGTGGAGCTGCGCATGAGCACAACTAAAGAAGGTAGTTTCCAGACGTTCTGGTCAGTACCGCAGGGAATAGAGCCGGGTAAATACACCATCAAAGTAACCGTTGGAGCAGAAACCACAGAGACTACATTTGATCTGCAATAAATCAGGAAACCCTTTTTATTACTCTGTCAAACCCACAAACTTGTGAATCTTCAAAACATCATCACGGAATATCCAGACTTTCCAAAGAGGGGAATTTTGTTCAGAGATATCAGTCCAATTTTAAAAAATCCGTCTGCCATGTCGCATTGTATAGACGAATTTGCAAAACGATACCATACAAATGATGTAGATGTATTCGCAGGAATCGAATCCCGTGGATTTCCAATTGCATGTGCACTAGCATTACGATACAACAAAGGTATGATAATGATAAGAAAGCAGGGCAAGCTACCAGGTCAGACAGTCAAAAGATCATACACAATTGAATATGGAAAAGCAACAATGGAGATTCAAAAAAATGCAATATCCAAAGATGAGCGAGTAGTAATTTGTGACGACTTGTTAGCAACTGGAGGCACAGCCAAGGCAGCGGCTGAGCTAATCGAGAGGCTGGGCGGACAAGTAACTGGCTTTGCCTTCATGATAGAGCTAACAGAGCTCGGTGGAATCAAAAAGATTTCAAAATACAAAACTGAATCTTTGGTGAGATACTAGTGGAACAAGCAGATATTGGAATTTTTGGAGGTACTGGAATTTATGATTCCGGCCTCTTAGAGGGCGCAAAAGAGATCACTGTAGACACTCCATTTGGCAAGCCATCTGACGCCATCACAGTTGGAATATTCAAGGGCAAAAAAGTCGCATTCATGCCAAGGCATGGAAAAAAACACACCATACCGCCACACTTAATCAACTATAGGGCAAATATTTGGGCATTTAAGCAAATGGGGATTACTAGAATAATTGCACCATCCGCAGTCGGCAGCCTCAAAGAAGAGATTGCACCAGGAGACTTTGTTTTGCCAAACCAGTTTATTGATTTTACAAAATCTCGCAAGGGAACATTCTCAGAAGAAGGCAAAGTAATTCACATTTCAGTTGCAGATCCATTCTGCCCTGAATTGCAATCTGCCATACTAAATGCAGCAAATGAGCAAAAAATTTCTGTTCACAAGAATGTAACTTATGTCTGCATAGAAGGGCCTAGATTTTCCACAAAAGCAGAATCAAAATTCTACAAGTCAACTGGTGCTGGCATAATAGGTATGACACTAGTTCCAGAATGTCAGCTAGCACGAGAGGCGCAGATCTGTTATGCATCAATTTCAACAGTTACTGATTATGACGTGTGGGCAGAAAAGCCAGTCACTGCAAAGGAAGTAATTGAGACACTACACAAAAACGTAGAAAACACAAAACGACTGCTCACGTCAATTCCAGATGCAATACCAGAACATCGTGGATGTTCCTGCGCCAAAGCCCTAGAAGAAGCCCAGTTCTAAGAATCTGCAAAAGATTCTCTGCTCAAGCCCTCAGGCAAGGTAATATTACCGGCGACTAGATTCTTTTGCAAGACATCGATTACTTCGTTGGAATCATAGCCTAGCTTTTGAAGTGCTTTTTCGGTAGATTTAGAGATTTTTGCGCCAATATTGTGCCCACCAATTCTACCAAACGCAATTGCTGAAAACTTGAATGTGTTATTGTTTATGGTAAATGTACCCGTAATTTTGGCCGCCATTTGACTTCCTTTGACATTATTAACATGAACTGCAACGTCCAATCTTTCACCTAGATTTCTATTGCCTTGTTGATGTTATCATCAATCAGAAAGCTAGTATGATGTGGATCGTCTACTTTGAAATCTTTGATTTGGATTTCAATTACTTTATCATCTGGATTTTCTACCTTGAGTGTACCATTTTGTTTTAGTCGGACTAGCTTCCATCTATCTTTTCCTTTGAATAATCTTCGCACCAAAACAGCCCATTTTTCATCAGGTTCTATTTTTGGCATGCCGACATAATCTACAATGGAATCAATTCCCAGTTGTTTTTCTTCACAAAATCTCTTTTTGCAAAAAGCACATCGCCAGACATCTACTGAACCTATTGTTCTTGAATCAACATTTACGTTTGTTACACCAAAATAAGTGATCTCATGTTTACAGGTTTCAGTATCAACACTCATTGGTACTTGGCGCAAAAAGGTACTATTTAGTCCTTGCACGCTCATAGTGTACCTCCAAGGCAATACCAATATTGTCAACTATAAGATTTTTTTTAAACTCAATATTTTCTCTGATGCACATTTTGCGATACATGTTTACTGCAGTGAATCTCGGATGCATTGCCTCAAATTCCGTTTCAGACATGTCAATGAAACCACCAAGTGCGACTAATTTTTTTGTTGATTGCAACACCACCTTGTTATCCATTCCAAGCTCGGACGCAATTCTGTCTACAGACATTTTCCCCCGAGTTGTCACAAGCAAAAAGATCTTCGCCTCAATAGGGTCTAGTTTAACTTCGTGAACCAAATCATACTCTATTTTGTCCAGATTCATCAATATTTTGTGATTATACTTGAATAATTAAATTTGAACTAGTCTTGCTTTACTTTGAATAATTTTTTTGATAGTTTTAGAGTAAAGCCCATCCCAATAAAGTGGACGACTACGCCCACTATGAGCGAGACATATTTGTCTCCAGTGACAAACCAAGCAATAAAAAATGCAACAAGAGACGGAACCGTGATTATTGCACCAATAAAAGAGCCTTTTAGAAATATTCCCTTCATTGGACTTTTAGCCTTGTCCACAGGGATAGTCTTTTGAGCGATAATAAAAATCAAGATTCGCACGCGCGTGCAAAGATAATTCGTTGAGAACCTACAAAACCCAACTTGATTTCATTCCACAGAAATTTCATCATTAAATCATAAATGCATCAGCCGAGATGGAGATAACAAAAAACAGATATCCTTGACAGCATCATAATACAGATTGATGGAGTCCTAGACTATGTCAAGGGAACACCAATTCTAAAAAGACAGCCAACCTCACCACATGAGACAATCATCTCTGCACCCAACGTTGATGATTCTAACAAATGTTAGCAGCAATTTCCCAAAAGGTGACATTGTATTGTTGTGGGATTTGTAATAAATGCAAATTTCTTTTCCAAAATAATACTAGATGGATTCAAACAAAAGATGAAAACAGTGGAACCATAAACATTCGCGCCAAGAAAAAGCAGACATTACAGAGATCAAAGTTGAAGATTTTAGCCCCAGAATACCGCCAATCTTCTGACTGAGATTTTTGATCCGCTATTCAC
>VHBH01000013.1 GCA_016872055.1 Nitrososphaerota archaeon | reverse complement strand
GCAAAAATTACCTCTCGTGTTTGATACAGCTCAAAATTATCTACCCATTTCATACAGCGAATTATCTGATCGTATGGCACGACAAGTGAATTTGTGGTACCTGATTTTGCCTCTATTGTAAATATGGTACTGTTTTTTGTGCTAATTGCCAAAATATCTGGCAAGCCTACGCTTGGCGAGCCTAACCTGAATCCCCTCCACCCATCTAGAGCATTGAATCGCTTAACCAGTGTATCTTCCCAGTGATACCCGCGCTGCCTTCTCGTTCTTGCTATTTTGACATTATCCTTTTTTGTTTTATTGACTGATTTTTGGAGTTTAACGAGGTTTGACATTGTTTGGTATTGGTTTGTCTGATTATAGAATACTAGGTTATTGTATTATCAAGCAAATGGTCTTGGAATTATGACTTGGTAAATGTAAATTTTGGGGATTTATCAAAGCCACAACTTGCAATTTTCATCATTTGTCCAGGTTTTTGCTCTATATTGCTGTCTATCTTCCCAATCACCTTGATCGAATCTTCGAATTTCACAATTCCGAAGAAATTACCCTCTTTGGCAGATGATTCTAGTAAAATCCCAGGCTCTTTCACTGGCCTGTATTGCAGATTACCAAAACAATTGTTGCAAAAGTCGCTTGGAGGCCAGCTTATTCTGTGGCACTTGTTACATTCGCCCACTGTGAATCGACCCTGTCTTAACTCGGATTCAAAATTCAATTTTTCATCACCAAAACCGTTGATGATGTTGCAGCTGCCGACATGTTCTGCACAAGTCCTATTCTAGCATTTTCTACCTGTCTATTTTTAGATGTTCCTTGAAGTTGTGATGTAATCTCTGCAATCTGTGCTATCCCTGTAGCTCCGAGAGGATGACCTGCACCAATCAAGCCTCCTCTAGGATTGATTTTTTTACTGCCATTCTTATACAATTCTAAAACAAATTTTCCTGCCTCTCCTTTTGATGAAAATCCCAAATCTTCTAGGATCATTAATTCGCAGATTGAAAATGCATCATGAATTTCTGCTACATCTATCTGGTTTATCTTGATGTCTGCCATTGAATATGCCTGTTTTGCAGCATCTATTGTAGATTCTAGCCTGGTCAGATCATTTTTTGTAAAACTAGCAGACGTTGTTTTCTGGCCTATTCCAGATATGAAAACCGGTGAATCTGTGTACTTTTTTGCGATTTTTTCTGATACAAGCAAGACTGCGGAACTTCCACTGCAAGAACGGGAACAGTCAAGCAACCTCAAATCTTCCGTTAGCCGTTTTGAGTTCATGATATCATCTACGGTGTATGCTTTTGGGTGGTATGCGGCTGGATTGTCCTGTGCATTTTTGTGATTTAGGGCAGAGACATGTGCCAGCTCTTCGTCGGTTGTGCCGAACTCTCTTTTGTGGCTCTTGGCAAACATCGTCCCCCAAAATATCGGATGCGTGAACTCTCCGCGAGACATGTCCCAATCCAGTACTTGGGCGGAATTTTCCGCTTGCTCTGCTCCTACTATTAACACCACATCCGCCATTCCAGAAGCGATGTAAGAGTATCCTGAAACGATCGAGTTTGCGCCTGAATTGCACATGTTTTCTATGCTTTGAGCAATCTTTGGGGCAATCCCTGTTAATTCCGATAATATTGGCGCCAAATACTTTTTGTTGTTGTTTGTTGAGACTAGGACTGCGTCAATATCTTTTTGAGATAGATTTTTTGTATTTTGGAACAGATCTTTTGTTGCGGAGACAAGTAGTTCTTCAATTGGGGTCTGGTCTAGCGTGAATTTTGTAGTGGAATATCCAGATATTACTACACTCATCATGCATCACTGAATGTCTTTGTGAATAAATCAAAGGATTTTCCAACTTCGCCACTTGGATTAAACTGGATGATTGGATGCGTAATTCCAGCATCGTAGAATCGCTTTAACTGTTTTTTGCATTCTTGCGGAGAACCGGAAATTGTGAGTGACTGCAACATGGAATCTGTAATTAACTCGTGGTTTGATTTGAGTCCTGACTTTAGATACTCTTGGTAGATGTTGTCCGTTTCCTTTTTGAACCCGTTTTCTGCTAGGAATCTTCTATAAATTTCACCAACAGAGATGTAAAACGCCAATGTTTTACGCACTCGCTCCTTTGCTTGGTCGCCGTCCTCTGAAACACTGGTTATTAATTGACAGGCAACATCAATTTTTCTTTTGTTCTGCATTTTGGCTACTGTCTCTTTCATCTCAGAGATTGGCCTCAAATAGAAAATAACCCCATCTCCTATTCTCCAAGTGAGTTCTGTCATTTTCTGGTTTATTGCAGCAATATAGATTGGAATGTGTTTCCTTGGCGGCTTGATTAGTAGGGTAAATTCTCGCAGTGAAAAAATCTTTCCGGCATAATCGATTTTTTTGCCAGAAATAGCAAGGCGAATTATCTCCACCGTTTCCTTCATTCTTTGTAGCGGTTTTTCAAATTTGTATCCATGTAATCCTTGAATGATTGGAACACTGCTTGTTCCCAAGCCAAGCATCAGTCTCTGGTTTGATATCGTATCTATTGTGGCGGCGCCCATCGCGATGAGTGCCGGACTACGCGAGTAAATGTTGATAATAGATGAGCCTATCTTGCATTTAGTTCTGGCAGAAACTGCAGACAACATTGCAAAATTTTCCATGCCCCAAGTTTCTGGGACCCATACTGTGTCTGGATTTGTCTTGTTGGTTTTCTCAGCGCACTTTAGAAGATCCTCAATTGATAGAAGTGAGCCTAGACTATATGATAATTTCATGTCTTAGATCTTTTTGCCTTTTAGTGCCTTTGAGCACTCGTCTATATCCTTGTGAGAATCAATAGAGTACCAAAATACATTCTTGAACTTGATTCCGGCCAGATTTTCTTTGCTGGCAAATCTTCGAAATGTCGTCTCTTCTATTGCTCCTTTGTATGGAAGAGCCGAAACAATTTTTTTATCCAGATGGTAAATCCCGGCATTCATCCAGACATTATCAATCGGCTTTTTTTCTCTAAAACTTACAATTTTTGAATTATCAAGATCAACGGTACCAAACTTTGTTCGCAGTTCCACTAGTGCAATAGAGTTTGGATTTGAGTACAATTTTCTAACGTCAATGTCAGTTATGATGTCGCCGTTAATAACCAAAAATGATTTTTCTTTTATCAGTTTAGCTGCCTTTTTTATTGCTCCACCTGTACCAAGCGGAGATTTTTCAGTAGAATATAGAATTTTTGAATCAAAGTTTTCTTTTTGTTCTAGATAGTTTTCAATTTGGTCTGTTTTGTAGCCAGTACATATGATGAACTCGTTTATTTTGAATTTTTTTAATTGTTTTATCTGCCATTCAATTAGCGGTACATTGTTTAATTGGATTAGTGGTTTTGGAACATAATCGGTAATTGGTCTTAGTCTGCTTCCAAGGCCTCCTGCCAGTATGATTGCTTGCAATGCTGGTTCATTGTAATTTGGGCTTTAAAATCTATGGATGGAAGTCAAATAATTCCTAGTGTAACTTGACCAAAATAATATCCAATAAATGTCAGTGCGATACTCCAAACACAAGAACCACAAAACGTATACAAAACAAACTTGATTGGCTTCATCTTGAATAATCCTGCCGGAATCGAAATCATTTCTCGCAATACTGGCACCATTCGGCCGAAAAAGACTGCCTTTTCCCCATATCTTCCAAACCACATCTCTATTTTTACCATTTTTTGCTCAGAAATTCTTGCGTATTTTAGATATCGTAACATTGCGACTCGTCCAAGCTTGATGCATACCAGATAGATAATTGTAGAGCCAATGGTTGCCCCTGACCCGCCAGCCATTCCTAACCCGAGCACTTCAATTACGCTCATTCCATTCTGTGATGCAATATAGCCAGCGAATGGAAAGATTGCCGCAGTTGGAATCGGGGGAAAAACAGTCTCTATTATTGCAGCTGCGAAGACTCCAACATAGAGATATTCTGAGACAAGGGAGCTAATCCATTGTATGAAAATCTGTATTTCATTCAACTTTTTCAGTCAGATAATAATGAAGTTCTGTATAACACTCGGTGCAGTATTGTTCAAATTGGGTATGGTCACAGTCATGGACTCTATTGACGATGTTTTTGCATTTTGCGCAAACTGGCATTTAGGATCTGGCGGATTTTTTTAGTTTAATTCCACCCAATATCAACTGGATCGCGCCAGGAGCAAACAGCATAAGAGCTGATGCAATCGGGTTTTTCTCAGATGAGGTGCTAGGTGATGAGTTGAAAATCGCTGCAAGACCACCAACTATAATGAGTATTCCTACAACAATAATCAATATTCCAAGAGGCTTTGATGGCTTTTTGATGGTAATCGCAAACGCAATGATTGGTAGAATCAATGCAGGTCCTCCCAGACCCATGCCTCTTTGTGCAGTGTCTAGTGGAAGAAAACCGTTCTCAGAGCCAGTCCCATACATGTACGCTACATCTGCTGCGTAGATTACAAGCAGTCCAATTGAAATTGCTGTCATGATCATTGCAGCTTTTACTGACATATTTTCGAATTCTAAAGCATCCTCTAATAAACTGTTAACATTGATCGAGTGATTTGGGTAACCTGGTATATTTTCATATAAACATCACTCTCGTCTAAATTTGAAATTAGCAATTGAATCATTGTGAGGTATTGTAATTGACAAAGACGATAATAAACAAAAAGCGATTGGTATTCTCCGATGACCATTGGAAGAATTCTTTTCATACTAACGAAGCAACCACAATCCGACTTGTAGAAATCTGAGGATGGAAAGATCTCATTTGCCAGGGTTATGGAAAATTACACATGTTATTGGAAGGAAATATGATCAAAATATTTGGCGAGTTACTGAAAGTGGTAAATTGAATTTTTGTACAAAGGCAAGCTAAATCCGTGCCATGTCACATTCAGCAAGAAAAGGCTCGGTTGTAATGGTCAATTCACTCAAAATCTGCAATTTATGTCTTAAAAATCACTACTACCAGCAGATAAAGACAGTTATTGACATACAAACAGTAACTTATGCAGAAGTGAATTTTATTTTTTTGACTATGGCTTCAAGCGATTTAAGCAAACCACTCACACCAAGATTGTTATCGGTGTCAACTAGGTTAAAGTGGCCTAACTTTCTTTGCGGTTTTGACTCTTCTTTACCATACATTTTCAAATAGAGATTTTGCTGGCCAAACTCTGAGATTTTGTATTTACCAGAAAATTCACCAGTGCCCAAAATATTGTACATGATGGTTGGATGAATTAGCCTCGTACTTCCCAATTCTAGTCCCAATATTGCTCTTAGGTGTTGTTCAAATTGTGATGTCTGACTGGATTGCAACGTGTGGTGTCCGGAATTGTGAACTCGGGGTGCAATCTCATTGATTAAAACCCTGTCATCTTTTGTGACAAACATCTCAATTCCAAAAACGCCGGCACCGTGCAATACTTTCATTGTATCATTGGCAATTTTTTCTGCCTGCTTGGAAATATTTTCTGATACGCGCGCTGGTGCTATGGTAATTTTCAATATGTTGTTTTCATGAATGTTCTCCACTACTGGATATGTAGCAATCTGGCCAATGGTGTTCCTAGCCGCAATCACTGAAACTTCCATTTTAAAATCAACAAATTTTTCAAGCATCAGGGATTTTCCTGCAAAGTTATCATATGCAGCTTTGATATCATGAGGTGATTTTATTTTGTAATTTCCTCTCCCATCGTAGGCATCACGTCTTGCCTTGAGAAGTACTGGATATCCAAACTGGCTAATTTTTTCTTCTAGGTCTTCTAATGATTTGATTTCCAAAAATTCCGTGACGGGAATTTTATTTTCTAAAAGAAATGATTTTTGAAATAACTTGTCTTGGATTATTCGCAGAGTCTCTGGTGAGGGATTTATCTCTGTCTTTGACTGGGCTTTCTTGAGTACCTCACTATTGCCTGACTCTATCTCATATGTGAGTATGTCAACTTGTCCTGCTAGCTCAAAAATCGCTTTTTCATCCTTAAAATCACCAACAATTTGCTTTGCTCCAACCTTTGCGGCGGGGCAATTTGAGGTAGGATCAAGTACGATTACATCCGAGATGTGTTCCGGCATCTTTTTTGCAGCTTCGGTTATCATCATTCCTAACTGACCACCGCCAATTAGTCCCAAGACCTTCTTCATTATTTGTTGGCATGATGCTTGCACTAAAAATAGTTACGTCAAAATCAGATATTGTTAAAAGCATCATAGTTATCTTCAGATTTAATGCTGCCAAAAAAACCACTAGTTGGAATAATCATGGGTTCTAGCTCTGATAGCAAAATCATGCATAAAGCAGCAAAAACACTGGATGAATTTGGAATACCGCACGAGGATCAAATCGTCTCTGCACACCGTACCCCGACAAGGCTAGAAGAATACGCAAAATACGCGGAAAAAAACCAATTCCGTGTAATCATAGCTGGTGCAGGTGGCTCTGCTCACTTGCCAGGAATGATTGCATCACACACGATAATACCCGTAATAGGAGTTCCTATAATGGTGTACAATGACAAGTCAGAAAAAAACTCGGAATTCAAATTTTCGGCATTTGGTGGAATGGATTCACTACTCTCAATAGTTGAGATGCCGAATGGCTCCCCTGTCGCTACAGTTGGCGTCAACAAAGCAGCAAATGCAGGACTATATGCAGTAAAAATTTTGGCCACAGAGTTTCCTGATCTTAGACCAAAACTCAAAAAATTTAAAGAAAAGCAGCACAACTCTGTTCTGGCAGAATCCGATGATCTCAAAAAATCTGGACTAGCAAAGTTTGTCGCAAAAAAATTCAAGTAAGAAGTTTGAATTGGATGTTCTTTGATTTTAGGTGTGCAATTAGCTTTTGAGCGTGCTCTTTGCCCTCTGTTTCAAGGCTCAATGTGACACCTGCGGCACCTGCATCGATTTCGGAGCTCAGTCTATCATGTGTTACCTCTACTATGTTGACTGATAATAATGCAATCTCGTCAATTACCTCTTTTAGTGCCCCCGGTTTGTCTTTGAGTAAAATGGATATCTTGACTAACCTGCTCATTGCAGCTAGTCCCTTGGATACAATTTGGCCTAACAAGTACATATCCACGTTACCTCCACCAAGCACTGGCACAACTTTTTTGTTAGGTGATGGCTTGACACTAAGAAGATAGGCCAGTGGTACTACACCTGCAGGTTCTACTACCATTTTTGCTCTCTCCATTAGCAAAAACATTGTCTTTACAATTTCAGCATCATCAACTGTTACAACTTCGTCCATTAGCTCATTTATTATCTTGAATGTGTTTTTTCCCGGCGTTTTTACTGCAATGCCGTCAGCTATTGTACTAGCACCCTTGACGGATTGTAGCCTGTTTGCCTTGACGGAATTTTTCATTGCAGGAAAAGCAACAGATTCTACACCAATTACCTTGACTTTGGGTCTTTTGCTTTTTACGGCAACTAGAATACCTGCAGCTAGGCCCCCACCACCTATTGGAACATAGATTTCATCAACGTCCGGCAGGTCTTCTAGAATTTCAAGGCCTACTGCTCCGTTGGCAGCAATAATTTGAGGATCATCAAAAGCATGTATTATTTTTGCACCTGTTTTTTTTGATATCTGTTGAGCCTTTGCAAAAGATTCATCATAATTAATTCCCTCAAGAATTACATTCGCACCATATCCTCTTGTAGCAGCAACCTTTGCAGGAGATGCAGTAATTGGCATTACAATTGTGCAGGGAATTTTTTCCAGTTTAGAAGCGTATGCTACTCCCTGCGCATGGTTTCCTGCAGAAGCAGCAATCACTCCGTGCTTTTTTTCATCTGGTGCAAGAGATCTTATTTTTGCATATGGTCCCCTGAGTTTGAATGAGCCAGTTTTTTGCGCAAATTCTGCTTTAAGATAAACCTTGGAGCCAGACATTTTGCTAAATGTCTCAGAATATACCAATGGCGTCTTGCGGATTATGTTGTTGTAAGAATTTCTTATTTTTACAATGTCTTCGTATGTCGGATTCAATAGAATAGCTCGCTATTTTCTTGGTATATTTAACTTCGTTTACAATTTCTTGACAAGAAGCAGAATTCGGCTCTAGTGGTAAAATCAGGCACAAAATCATCCACAGATATTAAATATTTTGGCGATCTTCGTATATCATTAGTCAAAGGAACGTTCTCCCCTTGAACTGATTTGCAGTTCATTGTTCCTTTGGCTATTTTTATTACTTCCAGATTTGTAGATATAAAAATTTCCTAATTCTGTAGAGATTTGATAAGTTCTTCCATGATCTGAATTATTTCGATTCTAGTGTCCTGTGAAATTCTTTTTGGATCAAAAATGGATTCCCTTTTCTTGTTTTTTATAAAATCTAGATCAAAAGTGCAGACGCATCCCTCCTCGCCTGTGACAAGCCTGCTTTCATCAATTAGGACTGACGTTGTAGTGTATGCTTCAATTAGTAGATTATCAAGCTCCTTGAATAGTTCCTTTTTTCTCTGGTCCTTTGCCTGAAAATCATAGTCTGTGTTTTTTGCAGTCTCTTCAGATATCTGGTTCCTGAGTTGGTCGTTTGCAAACAACACCTCAAAGAGCTTTTGCTCATCTAGGTCCTTGTGACCCATTCCTTCCAGTCTTTGCTTTATCATAGAATCGGTCAGCTCGGCAAGCTCTTTTTCCTTGTTTATGGTATTATCCATAATGTCAGCAAGCTCTTTTTGGATTTGAGCAACCTTGATGTCTGGCTTGTAGTATAACAATGCGTGATATTGTAGTGCCAAATGCCACAACAGAACATAGTTACCTACATGACATTCAAGTTTCACAAAGATTCGCCGTAGGTCCTCATCCGCTGTGGATGTTATTCCTTCTGCCTTCCAGTTCTTGTGCTGGTGCAATATTGTGTTGTAGAATTTACCAACTGCGTCTGGATCAAATGTGTTTTGATCAGTCACAGTTGTATCTCCAAGCATTACCTTGATTGGAATTGGCTTGGTCAGTCTTTCCATTTTTGCCTGAAATAACTGGCTTATTTTTTCTGAACTCTGTCCTAAAATTCCTAAAAACTCATCCGTAGTCTTACTTCCTAAGCGCACAAACTTTAGCGTATTTTGAGCCTAAAAATCCTAATGCTCTCCTATGGTATTGTAGTAATCTCTTAAATACGAAATCACCCTATTTTTTGTTGAAAATGGCACTAAGCAAGATAATATGTTCAAACTGTAATGTTGAGGTAGTTCAGTATTACGATGCTGTATACAAGGGCAGGCGTGCAAAATGCCCTATTTGCGATGTGAGTTTTCCCCTGGAATGAAGTGGTATTATGAGTAGCAAAGAAAAACCAAACCCAACAGAAATTGAGTCAAAACCTGCGCCTAAAAAGGCCAAAAAAGACTACGGTGTAATCGACATGATGCTATCAAAATCATCAGAACGAGTTGTGGACTCGGAAACGCTAATCCGGGAGACACAGAACCGAGTTTGGCGTGCATTAAAAAGCGGATACGAGTATTCACCACGGGAAGATGAATCGGATGTATTTTTGCGTAAAAATGTCTTTTCTAGAATGAAAATGGTAGTAATGTATGTTGATCTGGTTGGCTCAACTCAAATCACACTTGCATTACCTGAGGAAAAAGTTGCAATCATAATTACCTGTTTTGCGCAGGAGATGGCTCAAACAATCCGACAACATGGAGGCTTGGTACTAAAGTTTGTAGGTGATGCCGTAATTGGCTACTTCCCGGCAGAGGAAAATCAACTCCAATCTACAGATAACGCTGTAATGTGTGCAAAATCAATGTTATCGGTAATCCAAAAGGGAATCAACCCGATCCTAAATCAGTATGACTATCCTGACTTGGCAATCAAAATAGGAATTGACTATGGTGAAAACATGATAGTCAGATATGGGGCAGATATAAAAAAATCACATGTTGATATCTTGGGACCTGTGATGAACATTGCAGCAAAAATCCAAGGCACGGCAAAACAAAACCAAATACTGATTGGTGATGATGTCTATGCAAGAATCCACCCGTCAATCCAACAATCATTTGAAATTGTGGTGTGGAAAAACAACGAGTGGAAGTATCATCGAGATGACGGACAACTATACCCTGTCTGGGCACACACCGACTAGACTGTAAACCTGTCAGGACACTCTATGTGCTCATAATGATGCTCTGTAAACTTTTCTTGGACTACATACATTACAATTTTGTGTAGCTCGCCCATGCTGATGTTTTTTTTGCACTTTATACAGTGCTTGATTTTCATGTGTAATGTGGCTACGATCTATGATCGCTATAAGGATCTGCGATCAGCTCAATTTGATAAAAAATGACCCGCGCTTGACTAGTCTGCTTATTTCATGCGTAATGCCAAAGCAAAAATACTGTTTATTGATAGCAATAGCATGGATATAACACAGATGCGAGTCTTTATGGAGATGCATGGCTATCCATTTGGGTTCAGCCTCAGTCCGTTTGCACCACTTCGTTATCCGCCTGGACTTGCAGGACCTGCAAGCCCGACTAGGCTTAAGGATAAAATGATTGCAGAAAACTCTACTTTCACAGGAAAAATAAACGAGTTTAATCGAATGTATCTCAAACATGCATCTGGATTACTGGATATGAGTGCGTCAATGTTTGCACCAGGACACCCAATGGCCCACAAGCTGGCATCGGACTATGCCGAAAAAGAAGAGTTGGAAAAGCTTCGACTGGAAAACGCAGAACTCAAAAAAAGAATCGAGTCGTTTAAGAATAAAAAAGTCTAGAGACAAACTCTTTTTAACATTGATTATGCCAATATGGTATAATGATCAAGACTCCTGAACAAAAATGGAAAGAATCTATAATTCAGTACAGAAAAAACTGTCAAAAAATAATTGATATATCAAAATCCGTCAGATATGCCGGCGTCATAAATGAATTTGGTAGGACATTGACTGGAATAATAAAACCCGGTCTCAAACCACTGCTTAATCCAGAAGCTGCAAAAAACGAGTTCTTCATAATATCGAATCTAATGACACTGCGCAACACACAGTCAAAGGCATTTGGGCCATTGGATGTTGCGACCATTCGTCACAAACATGCAACAATAATCTGCATTCCAAGCGGCAAAGTAGTATACTATATTTCCATTAATCCGAATGAAAAGTCTGCATTTGATATTGCAAGAAAAGTAAAAAGTATTGTTTAGGCCGGAGTAAATCCGTAGTAGCCCTTTGATTGTTGTTGTGAGTCTGCGAATTTTGGCTCAAAGAGTGATATCATGTATCCGTCTGGGTCAAGTACTATAGCATTTTTGCCTGCTTCCCTATCAACAATATCGCGGTGAACATGAACTCCGCGTGACTTTAACTCGTCTAGTGCTGATTCGAGGTCGCCAACCAAAAATCCAACCACCATACCACCTTCTAGGCTGTTTGAGGAATGGTCTGATGTGATTGCAGCTGGATGCAAGCTAAGCAGTGCGCCTGTCTGTCCTAGGTCCACCCAAGTACGTCTCTGGTTTTTTATCGGCAGCCCAAGCAAATCGTGATAGAAAGCAATTGATTTATCCAAATCCTTGACTGCCAAAATTACGTTTCCTACGCGCTTTATATTCACAGAAATCTTATGCGGCACAGTGTTTTATGCTTTATTGTATTTCTATCATGGTCTCGGTTCGCTCAACACCGGGAATCATCTGGATTTTTGTGGTGATCTGTCTAATCTGCGCCAGATCATCAACTTTGACAAATGCTACCGCGTCGAATTGTCCTGAAATAGGAAATGAGTTGTAGATGTATTCTAGCTTGCCTAGCTTTGCGGCAATTAGTTTTTTTGGCGACTTTACAAGTATGACTGCCTTTACCATCCCATGTTTACCTCCACTTCGATTAGGGTCTCAGTTGTGGCGATTTCTTTGATTTTCTTGAAGTCAATCACTATGTTGTTGATTTCGTCCATTGTGCCTTGTAATAAAACGCAAATGTCTGCCCTGCCTGTTACTGGTAGTATCTCTTTGAGCAACTTGCGCTTTTTGTGCAGTGCCTCCATGACATTATCGGTTTTGCCGGGCTTAATCGTAATTAGGCAGACTGCTCTCATTATAATATAATGGAATGATTCGCGAATAAAGTTTTAGTCTTCGACTTCTTGGGATCGTGCTTCTTCGAGGTATGCCTTACGTGCTTCTAGCTCAGCTTCCTTGTCCTCTTCGAATTCCTCATCAATTATGACTAGGCCATCGTCTGCTGGCGGACCTTGCTTTTTTGGTTTTGTCTTTTTTGCCGGTTTTTCTTTTTTTGCAGGCGTGGTCTTTGCCTTTTTCTTTTCTTCATTTACTGGTTTTTTATCTACCTTTTTTGCCAAGTTAACTTTCTGAAGAGGTCATCACCGTGTATTAAAACATTACTTACTTTTTCGAATTCCACCAATTTTTGATCGTGATTTTACCTGAACACTGCTTTTT
>VHBH01000012.1 GCA_016872055.1 Nitrososphaerota archaeon | reverse complement strand
AACCGACATCTTTAATTAGGTAAGGTACGGTACCTTACGGTATGGTAGAAGAATTAAGACTTGATAGTCTTGACGGTGTAGGCCCAGTCACTACCAAAAAGATGACTGACGCAGGCATACACAACATTATGGACCTAGTTGTCAGAGGTCCAGTCGATATCGCTGATGTAACTGGCATGGACAAGGAGACAGCAGAAAAGATAGTGACCAAGGCAAGGCAGGTTCTAGTCGAACAGGGCCTAATTGCCAAGGATTTTGTCACTGCAACTGAAATCTACAAAAGAAGGCAGGACATTGGCAAGATCTCAACTGGTACACAGTGTCTTGACCAGCTACTAGACGGCGGAATCGAGACCCAGGCACTAACCGAAGTATATGGTGAATTTGGCTCTGGTAAAACCCAGTTCTGTCATACTGCATGTGTGATGGTACAAAAGCCAAAGGAAGAAGGTGGACTTGGCGGCGGCGTACTATACGTCGACTCTGAGAACACTTTTCGACCAGAACGAGTCGTATCAATCGCAAAAGCAAAGGGATTGGATCCAGAAAAAGTACTGGACAACATCATCGTTGCTCGCGCATACAACTCTGCACACCAAACACTGATCCTCGAGGAAGCTGGAGCCATTATAGAACAACACAACATCAAGCTAATCATTGCAGACTCGGCAGTAGGTCTGTTCAGATCTGAATACCTCGGAAGAGGCACACTATCTGAAAGACAGCAAAGACTAAACCGATTCATGCATCTATTAGTTAGAACAGCAGAAACATACAACTGTGCAGCAATTGCAACAAACCAAGTTCAAGCATCCCCTGATGTCTTCTTTGGTGATCCAATCAAGGCAATTGGAGGAAACGTAGTTGCACACACCAGCACGTATAGAATCTACTTTAAGAAATCTGGCAAAAAGAGAATTGCCAGAATGGTAGACAGTCCTCACCATCCAGAGGAAGAGGTAATCTTTACGGTTACCGAAGGCGGAGTTGCCGATCCAGAGGATGAGACCAAAAAGAAGAAGAAAGCCGAAGAGGAATAGGTCTAAGGTTTAAAATAAGGGCTCCAAACCCCTTTTTTTGTATGACTACAAAGAAGCCATCTGGTCACTCTCATGGATTTAGACACAAGTCCAGATCCGCACTAACAAAACAACAACCACGTGGAGTGGCGTTTTTGATGAGAGAATACAAAGAAGGTGACCAGGCACTGGTGATTGTAGATCCAAGACAGCACAAGTCTTTACCACACCGAAGATACCACGGCAAAGTTGGAACGATAACTGCGGTTGGAAGACGTGCAGTAACCATAGATGTCAAGCTAGGTAACAAGACGAAAACCTTAATCACTAGATTGGACCATATCAAACCGTTCGGTGTGAAATAATGGAACAAGTAAAGAAAAGTCAGCCAATTTCATTGGCGGAAGTAAAAGAGATTTTGGAAAAAGAGGATCCAGAGAAAATGGATCAAATCCAAAGATGGACTCATGATTACGTTACCAAGTTTACCAAGCTTGATTCAAAATCTGCAAAAAAGATCAAGCAGGAACTCAAAAAGGAATGCGGACTAACAGATGAAGAGGCAGTAGAAATTGTCAATATAATGCCAACAACACTTGCCGAACTTAGGGCATTCACATTTGGATGGAAAAAACTCATCCTAGCAGAAACACTAGAAAAAATTCTAAACATCATCAAGGGGAATTCTTAGAGAATTAGGTGTTCTTTTTTGGAAAGGAGCCATATACCACCACGCAAGTATGAAGAATATGCATATGTCCTAGACTATGTCACGCGTGGCAGGGCGACCACGGTGCGCGGACGCGAAGGAATTATCATAACTGCAATAGGAGAAGACAGACTGACATTATTAGAAGTTCTGGGAATGGAGGGCACTGCATTTGACATTAGCGAGCGAATCTATATTGGAAAAGAAGGGAGGACAAAAATACAATCAGTACTGGGCAAGCTAGAGCACTCACACATTTCAGCGGCAGCTCAGAGTGAGCTCAAAAATGTCATTACAAGTATAGTATCTAACAATGAGAAAAGATTTGTAGATTACATCAACAACGCACAACCGCTAACGCCAAGGATTCATGCACTGGAATTGATTCCAGGAATTGGAAAAACCTACATGAAGACCATCCTAGAAGAGCGGGAAAAGACAAAATTTACAAGCTTTGCAGACTTGCAGGAGCGAGTCGGCCTCAAAGAGCCGATGAGGCACATTATCGACAGAATCATGGAAGAGATAACTGGCGAAGTCAAAGTGACACTGTTTGTCAAAAAATAGGCGCCAGAGACTGGGTCAACACTTTCTCAAATCGCAAAACATTGCTCAAAAAATAGTTGACTCTGCACAAATCACGCACCAAGACACAATATTTGAGATTGGAACTGGTCCTGGAATTCTCACGCCGTTGTTATGTAGGGAGGCAAAATCCGTCACAACAATAGAGGCAGACGAATCATTATACTCTGATGCCATACTGAAATTCTCCAAAATTCCAAACCTGGAGATAATGTATGGTGATGGGTTTGGAATAGATGTTAATTTTACTATATTTGTGTCGAATCTGCCATATTCTGAAAGTAAAAGGGCAATAGAGTGGTTAGCACAAAAAAAATTTAGGTGCGCCATAACGATGGTACAGCAGGAATTTGCAGACAAGTTATTAGCAAAAGGTAGGGACATCCATGCAATATCTGTGATTGCGGATTACTGCTTTGATATTGAGAAGATCGTGAAGGTTGGTAAGAGCAATTTCTCTCCCCCACCAAAGGTTGATTCTATGGTATTGAGACTGACGCCAAAAAAACAGATCGGCCAAGAACTGATTCATTCTGTGGAAAAACTATTCTCACAGAGAAGAAAGACCATATCAAATATCGCAAAATCCTTTGGCAAATCCATACAATCAGATAAAAGACTAGAGGAGCTAAGCACTGACGAGATAATCAAAATTGCAAAGCAGCTCTAGGTATGATCCAGCAGAGGATACTTTTTTTCTGGCAGACCACATACAGGATGAAAAAGGCAAATCCGCGCTGGAAATTGGTACAGGTTCTGGTTATCTGAGTAAAATCTTGGAGAAAAACTTTGATCTAGTCGTTGCAACCGACATTGACTATAATGCCATATCAACACAGGAAGCAAAAATCCAAAATGGAATATGTTGTGTTGGTGCAGACGCGCTAGGGGCACAATTTGATTTTATTGTGTGCAATTTACCGTATCTACCATCCGATGATATTGTAGATAGAACAGTTGATGGTGGACGGGAAGGGCTCGAAATTCCAATCCAGATAATAAAATCTGCAAAATATAGGATCAAACTTGGAGGCAAAATATTGTATCTGACTTCATCTCTTGCAAATTACATAAAGCTGATGCGAGAAACAGAACTGATGGGATTTGACGTCAAGGTGATTGCAAAAAAGAAACTGTTTTTTGAAGAATTGATACTTGTAGAAGCAAAATTATCTTCTTAGACTTGCCTTTGCAATTCTGCAGATTTCATCAGTCATTTGCTGTGTTGTGGCAGTTCCGCCGATATCAAATGTGACTGCTTTTCCCTCATTGATTACTTGTTCCGTTGCCATAAAAATTGCATTTCTTATGTCTCGCTCGCCAAGATATTCAACCATCCATGCACCAGATAGTACTGCGGCAGTTGGATTTACTTTATTCAAACCCTTAAACGAAGGTGCACTTCCATGGGCTGCTTCGAACATTGCGTAATTATCGCCCATGTTTGATGAATACACCAGTCCAATAGAGCCGATAATTCCGGATGCCAACTCGGACACAATATCCATGAAAAGATTGGTGCTTGCTAAAACTGATCCGTTGAACTGTGACGGGTTTACCACTAATTGCTGCATCATGTTGTCAATGTATATTTCTGAAACCTCTAGGCCTGGAACTTGAGCGCCTGCCTTGCAGACTTCGTCCCAGAAAATACCATCTGTCATTTTCAGAATGTTGCGTTTTGTAATTGCGACAAACCTGTTCATATTGTAATTTTTTGCCCATCTCATTGCAGAGCCGATAAATCTACGACAGCCTGGGCGCGTAATCTTTCGTATAGCAATAGCCGCGTCCTCTGTTAGCTGGATTTCGATTCCAGTGTAGAGTCCTTCGGTTGCTTCTCTAAAGCAGACAAAATCCAGGTCGTGCTTGGGCGTGACTCTCTTGTATGTCTTGATTGGTCGAATGTTAGAATATAGCTCAAATTTCTGTCGTAGTGTCACCGCAACGCTTCGAGGCGCACCTGGCTTGGGTATTGTGGTAGTTGGGCCCTTGAAGCACGCATCAGTTGTTTCCAATGACTTCATGGTGTTTTCCGGAATGTAGGTTGGGTCTTTTTCGCCATTTTTCTGCCACTGCTCCGATCCTGCATCAGCTAGTATGAGCTCAACTTGGGAGTTGCACTCTTGCAAAACCTTGATCATTGAATCGACCACCTCAGGCCCTATTCCGTCGCCCCTGATCACGGTTGCTTTTTTACCCATTTCATCTTTGTTGGGCAAAATTTGATTATTTAACTCTAGGCTCGAAAGAAAACTACATTAGCTGATTTTTCTAAAATTATATCAAATGATAATTGTCCAGCTTTCAGACATTCATGTAGGCTCGCAGTTCAAGGAAGAAACATTTGAGCAGGTAATAGAGGAGGTGAACGAGCTCAAGCCAGACGCAGTAATACTCACGGGTGATCTCACAAACGAAGGCCTCACAAAGGAATACGAAAAATGCAAATCACTAATGACAAGACTTGAAACCAAAAAAATCATCGCCCTTCCTGGAAACCATGACTACAGAAACACTGGATATCTATTGTTCAAAAAGCATTTTCCATTTGAGACGGTAAACGACCTTGGCGACGGAGTCATAGTAATAACAATAGGGACTGCTCGACCAGATAGGGATGAAGGCGAAGTAGGCTACAGACAAAACCTCTGGCTGGAGCGAACCATGAAAAAATATCAAAACAAAGTAAAGATTTTAGCAATGCATCATCATTTGGTCGGCATTCCAGACACTGGCTCTGCTAGGGTAGAGGTAATTGATGCGGGCGATGTTCTAAGAACTATACTTGCAACAAAGGTCAACTTGGTCTTGTGCGGACACAAGCACAGGCCATGGATCTGGAATTTTAAAGGATTATCCATAGTTAACGCAGGCACTGCATCTTCTGAGCGAGTTCGGGGATTATTCGAGAATACATACAACATCATTAGTATAAAGAACAAGAAAATCCACGTCGACCTCAAAATTGTCGGTGGCAAAAAAATCCCACTGGAAAGCATAGTAGAACACTATACTCGTTCTGGCGAAGAATAACGAGTGACTTTATTTACGGATTGGTATTTTCAGACCTTGAGCGGGGGTCGCCTAGCCTGGTAGGGCGTGGGATTGCTAATCCCATGTCCGCAAGGACACGTGGGTTCAAATCCCATCCCCCGCGCCTCAATCCTTAAACTTAATAGACGATTCGCAAGTCGTACCTGTAATGGGACGTCGAAAGACACAGAAGGTAATCAAGACCGGTCCAAAAAATGTCACAACTGGATTTTGCCCAAAATGCCAAACTGTGGGTCGTATTTTCATCATAGGCCAAGTTGGAGCCGAGCACGCAAAGTGTGCTGCGTGCAACCAAGAGTTTGATTTGTAGAGCAAACTGGCAAAAAAGTTAACCCATAAATTTTTAAGCACTTTTTCTGTTTGTACGGTATAATGAGTAATGAAGGCGAGACAATTTATGAGCGCGTAGCCAAGCTGGAAGACGAAATAGCGTCACTGCGCAACGAAGTAGACGTCCTCAAAAAGGCATTACGTAACAAACTGGCGCGACACGAAATCTCACAGATAAAACGCGGCCATGACGTCACGTCAATTATTGACTAGATTTTTCCCTAGTGTTTCTGATTAATTCCAAAATAAAATCTACGTCCTGGGCCTCTGGAGCAATTTCAAGATACTTGTTCAGGTGGTCTAGTGCCGGCTCGTATTTTTGCATTCGTTCTAGAATAATTCCCTTGTCACGTATCTCGTCGGGTGATTCTGGCTCTACAGCCAGTATCATGTCTGCGCATCGTAATGCCTTCTCATATGCATATGACTGGGCGTACGAGTTTTTCAGATTGCGGATTATTCTGACTAGGATTTTGTCTTCTGGCAATTCATCTAGAAACTCTGGGGAAAACTCGATCTCCTCGCCAAAGTTTCTAAATAAAATGTCCTCTAGATCTTCTATTGATAATAATTGTCCACCGCTAAACGGATCTAGGATCATCTCCTCGTTGTGCTTTACCACAACATGACTTGGGAATCCACATATTTTCAAATCAAGGCCTATTCTTCTTGCAATCTCCACATAAAGAATTGACAGCGTGATTGGAATTCCACTCTTTTTTTGCAGGACCTCGTTGAGAAAATTGTTCTTTGGATCATAATAGTCGTCGGTATCCCCTTGGAATTCAAGTGTGTCAAAGAGATGCTCATTTAGCATAGATATCAGATATGTGGGATTTTTTATATCCGAAAGTATCACTTTGAGTGATTTTGCGATTTCATTTATTTTTTGAATATTGGATTCTATATCCAAATCTGGACATTCCAGGATTTGCGCAAGTTTCAGGCATTTTTCCACTAGGTTGTATTTTGGGTCATGCGCAAACGCAACCCATTCTGCAACAAACGGATCGAATTTTTCCATTACTTCTGGTTGATTCTCTTTAGATATAACTGAGGGTCTTTGAGCTCGCGGGTACTTGGTGGATTTTGTAATAACATCTGGAATGTGTTTTTGTCATGAATAGAGTAGACCAGGTTTGTTAGGTCTTTTCCCATGTGTTTTCTTACCTGATATGATGAAATGTCAGTACCCATGAATGTCGTGAGGTATTGAGCAAAATCTTCATCATTTGATAAGATATTCTGAACGCAAAACTCTGCCATTCCTTCCATCGTAGAAAATATTGCGTGGTGTCTCTGTATTGGAATCAGCCATCTCTGGTAGATGCCTAATAACTGTGGAACCATCGACGATATGGTTGGGTCAATCTCTACTTTGGTAAATGTCATAACGTCAGGCCCAAGAACATTGACAATGAAATTGTCCGGATTCAGCGTAAAGAACAGGTTTGCCCTTTTTGCAATTGGAAATTCCGGTGGAACGTCTGGCAACTGCAAATATTCTGATAGTCTGCCGGCTGTAACATCATCCAAATTTAGGATAATCTTTGCCAGCTCCTCATTTATCTGGTTTACCTCGATTACAGCCTGCTTGTTTTGCTCGTAGAGGTTATTTTGTAAAGAGTGCACCAGCTCTTCTATAATGGTCATTTTGAGTGCGCCCACATAGCCGGACCTCACACCATCGTATCGAAGTGAATATGGTTTTCCCTGTTTGTACAAAATTATCTGCGGATAGCTGGACAAAACAAAGTTATTCACAAATATTGTATCGTCCAGATAGTCACCATAGGTTGTGGAGATTTTTGAAATGTAGGATTTTGCATATGTGGAATAGACCAAAAACTTGGCAGTGTCCTCTTTTATTATGCCTGCAATGGACTGGCGTTCCTGCCTTGCCAATGCAGTAAATAACTTGTCAACAAATCCTCGAGCGTCTCGAGTCGCAAAAACCTTGCGACCCTTGATTTTTTTGAGCTCTTCGAGGTCTGGGAAATCTACTTTGATGGCATTATCTGGCGCAATTCCGGTAAATTCCGTTATTTTTTGCGCAAGCTCTGGCATGATTTTCTGTACGATTTGCTGCGGCGTGTCGAACTTTATTGTAAATTCAGGATCCTCTGAGATTCGTGCAGACAAGTTTGCAATGTCTCGTTCCTCATTAATTTCTACGGAAATTTGATCTAAAAGTGCGTCTGCAAACTCTTCAAGCTCTGTCAACGAGAATCAGCTTTCGGCAGACAATTTAACATTAACTGGGATTTGTTAACTTGGTACAACATTGTCACTATATGACTTGGATTGGCATTGTGATATAATGCAAGCAAGCCTAGAGAAAAAATCAGAATGGCAAAATCCGGATTATTTCGTGGCAGACTCTATGGAGCATCTATTTGGCAAAACAAAGATTGAACTGGTTATTGGATTGAACCTCTCTAATCTGGTAATTGCCAAAAGATCTTAATGTTTTTTAGATAAGACAAAGAACCGCCCTTGTGGGCAAGAACAAAAAGGAAAAACCAATCCGCAAATCAAAGGCAAAATTTGTAGGAATTGGAATCATTACCGTAATTGCAGCAATAATTGGTATTTTGGCGGCAAGCGGCGGAGTGGATCTTAACCCAAATAAAACATCGATGGATACAAACAATGGCTCACCGGTACTGGGCTCTGAGGATGCACCTGTAACCATAATAGAGTTTGGCGACTATCAGTGCCCGTTTTGCCAGAGGTGGAACCTAGAGACAAAGCCGCTAATTGAAAAAAGCTATATTGATTCTGGCCAAGTCAAACTCATCTATATCGACTTTCCAATAGTCGGAATTGATTCTCCAAAAGCACATGCATCCAGCTATTGCGCTGACGAGCAAGGTCTGTACTGGCAGTATCACGATTATTTGTACAAGAATCAGGGCCATGAAAACGATGGATGGGCAAGGGGAGAAAATCTCAAGAACCTGGCATCAACCCTTCCTGGCTTGGACTCGGCAAAATTCAACAAATGCCTTGATTCTGGAAAATATGATAACCGGGTAAAAGAAAACAAAAACGTCGCAACCAAAAGTGGCGTACGCTCTACTCCGACATTTATCGTAATTGGCCCAGACGGGGACGGCACGCAAATCAGCGGTGCACAACCGTATTCAGTTTTCCAATCAGTAATTGAAGAAAAGCTGAACTCCTAGGCAAGCGGCTTGCCACAGGATGCGCATTTTAGGTGTGTCGCAAGTATTGCATATTCCTGCGCTTCATTTGCGTTGACGCACTGCTTTCCACCCTCTTTGCAGAGATGACAAAACTCTTTAGTAATTTTGTTTATGGGTCGAAATTTGGATAAAGCGATTTGGGTGTTCGTACTCTACAAAAAGGTTTAATCAATTACACTTGTCGAATCTGGAATTTGTACCTGCCATTTAATAGATAACACATCCCAAATTTGTATAATGAGAACAAAATCAAACTTGCTAGTAATTTTGACAGCTTCATTGCTTGTTGCAAGTGGAACTAGTGTTTTTGCACAAACGGCGCAAGAGCACCTAGATGAAGCGCAAAGCCTTCACCAGCAAGCGCTAGATGCAGAATCTACAGGTGATCTGGAAACATCTGCGCAACTCCATCATGATGCAGCAGTTCATTTTGATGAAGCAGCTATGGCGTATGAATCCGAAGGTGACTATGAAAATGCGGCAAAATATCACCATGAAGCAGCTGATCACCACCATCAGGCAGCAACGCACTTGGACTCACTAGAGCAATTTGCAGAGGCAGCTGAACATCATCATGAGGCAGCAAACCACCATGATATGGCCGCAATGCAACTAGAGCAAATAGAAAAATTTGCAGAGGCAGCTGATCATCATCACATGGCAGGAATGCACCACCACATGGCAGCATTAGGACTGGAAAAGGCAGGAATGCATGAAGAGGCAGCAAATCATCATTTGGAAGCAGCTGATCATCATGACTTGGCTGGAAAAGCACTAGAGCAAACAGGCAATGCCAAAATAGCAGCTGACCATCACCATGTCTCCGCAGAACATCATCATCTTGCTGCAGAGCAATTTGAGCAGGCTGGTTTGCCAGAGCAGGCAGCTGAACATCACATAATGGCATCAGAGCATCACAAGCTAGCAGCAATGCAATTTGAGGAGCTAGGAGATACAGATAATGTCAAAATCCACAATGCACAATCAATACTGCACAAAGGCATGGCAAAATCTGGTAGTGACTATATCTTGCCACCATTACTTCAGAAATACCTAGTTCAGAGCACATCTGAAATAACTTGCCAAGAAGGATTAAACTTGCTTATCAAGACAAGCAACGGAAATCCGATCTGTGTTAATCCAAGCACAGCAGATAAGCTAGTAGAGCGCGGCTTTGCAAGCTATCAATAATTTCTTTTTATTTTAAAAAATTGCAGAGAAGCCAAAAATGACTCCACTATGGTCGGGCAATAGCAAAGGCCTCTCCACAACTTTGATCATCATAGTGTGTCTAGATATTAAACAAAATTGGTAGATTCAACAAATGTACCATCTAGGTTCTAGGCAGAATTGTTTTGTGCAGTACTAGGCCTACCATGATCGAAACAAACAATGTTACAATAACTATTGGCCCAAATTCCGGCACAATTCTTGCCTCAAACATCTCTCCTTGCGGCCCAGAATATGGAGAATGTTCTCCTATGCCATGCAGCATTATCAAAATGTCTACGTGATTGTCAGTTTCCAGGGCAGCCGTTATGTGTTGAGCCACACCACTTTGTGCGTATAGTCCAAGCTGAGTCAGAACTGGAGATCCGTTTTGCAACGCCACCAGATCATAATTGATGTGCGGTATGTCGTATCCGGTGTTTGCGTCTGTGAATCTGAGATTGATGGTAAGCGGAGCTCCACCCTTTGGCGGGTTTGAATCCACATACACCTTGATGGAGCCATCCTTGGAAAACTTTTCAACGTTTGTGATTTGTGTAGTGTCAGTGTTGTTTTCTTGTGCAAATGCTGGTGGAATCATTACTGCAAAGATTGCCAAAAATAAAATCGATTTCAATTAAGAAAGCAAATTTTGTCAATTAATTAAATATTCTGAGATTTTTGGTAGAACTCTCAAACCATGCATGGTACAATCATACGCCATGATACAAAATGAGATATTCGTCTTGGTTTTTGCGGGACTTTTTTGCCTTAAGCGCATCTTGGTACAAATCAAAGTGCTCAATTAGGTACAATCTACTGCCTGGTGCAGCAAAGGGATCGACTCCAACCAGATTGAATCCGTTTTCTGGCGTCAGTGCTTTCTTTTCATCATCGGTGATTTCTTGCAACTTGATTTTGTTTGTATATTGCATTTTTTAGATTTATGTCGCCATCTTACCGTGTTGGGTATTCACTTATGTTTTTTGGGCAATCTGTTTTTGTTGGTATGATGATCAATTAGTAGAAAAGAGTGTAGTGCCGGGGGTGGGTTTTGAACCCACGACCTCCAGATTATGAGTAATGCCCTTTTATCGGAGGGATAGAAGACTGGCACTCTAACCAGGCTGAGCTACCCCGGCACAAAATCGGCTAATTTCACGGTGCAATTAAATGATTCTGCAAATCACTGTCCTGCAACATCTTTCCATTTGGCGTCAACGGATTTGACCCAAAGGAATTTTCTTTGCAGAGACGAGGTGTAAAGTTTTTCCCAGTCTGCCTTTACCTCACTTGTCCAGGCCTTGAACACGCGAGGATCAATATAGTTTCTAAGGGATGTTCCTAGGTTGTAGTCACGTGTTTTTTCCTGCAATTCTATTGAGAGTTTGAGTTTTTCCTGTCGCAGCTTGAGTGCCTCTTTTTGTTTTGGAGTTTTTGGAGTTGTTTCTTTGAGTTTCATTAGTTGTTCTTTTTTCTTTTCAAGGCCTGCTTCGAAGCTTTTTGGAATTGTTCTTTTGTGATTACACATGATTGCTGCCTGCAGGTTTGCCATCTTTGCGATGTAGAGTTTTTCATTTTCAGTCTTGTCCTTGACATTTAATTTGTCAGATAAGTATCGCTTGACCTCAGTTGTTGCCAAATAAGTTCTAAAGACCTTGGCTGTGAGGCCCTTGACTACAACACTCAGGAATTCATTCACATGCCTTGATGTAATTCCATCAAAGATCTCGTCACTTGGCTTTTTGTTTGATACTAGCTTTTTGATATTTTCGTACAACATGGTGTCGTTTCCCTGCGCCGGAATGGTCTCCTCCCATCGAACACTATCCTTGCCCAAAAAGTCAAAATGGATTCCCTTATCGTCAAGTTTGACATGTTCTTTGCGTAATGTTGTGGCACCTACGGTATCTGCTTCGTCTGGGTCTTTCTCATCTCCAACTCTCATCGACGTTCTGTATATCAAATAACACGCCGTGGCAATCTTGGATTCTCGTGGGTCTTTTGACTTCATGGCGGAAATTATCTTTTGTTCTACCTTGTCGATTTCTTTTCCAAGCTTGGCAGCTTTGTCATATTTTGCCATGTCTCGCTCTTGCTTTAGGCCGGCAGTGTCTGCAAGCCAGACATACTTTATTTTCTCAGACAATACATCGGTCCAGCAAGCAAGCCACATTGAATCATGCTCGTGCACAATTTTTCCCCAGTTTCCCGGTGGAACCTTGGCTTCTTTTCCTAGGTTTAGAGTAACATCCCCATGTGTGATTTTGGGCTTCCACTTTCCACGTATAGGGTGGTCTCCGCGACCAATAAAAATTCCTGGAGGCTCTGCCATGTAGTTGGCCACTTCGACTTCTTTTGCATCCATGATGGCTTTGCCGTAAATTCCCTTCATTTTTTCACGAAGTTCTTTTCGTTTTTGGGCAATTGTCTTTCTCTCTTCTTTAGTAACCAAAAGTCTTGCATCTTTTTCTCTGTCTACTAGCTTGAATGCGTCTGAAAAATCAATATCTGAAATACTCAGGCCCTTGTATTTTGTACCAAATGTCGCTGCAAAGTCCGCTACAAAGTTTTTCTGAAATACTATATCCTGAACATATGGGGTGTCCTTTTTCTTTGCCCACTGGTAGATCATCTCTTCTTGTAGCAAGTCCAGCTTGACTGACTCGCCTCTAATCTTGACTTTGATTCCGCGGGTCTCATAGTCTGGCGGAAAGATTATCCCATTGTGTTGTAGCGTTTTCCATTTCATAATTCGTACCTAGTCTCTGCGGACTTTGATAAAAACTGCCTTTTTTGGCTATATCAAGTTAACCAATTAAAAGAGTTCTTTTTTGAGATAGTTCTCAAATTCAATATCCGTCTTCATTTTCTTTGCCTCCAAGAACATTATCGCATCATTTCCTACTGGATAGCGAGGCAATGGATTTTTCTCTTTAAGGGCCTTGACTATTACGTCTGCCACTTCTTTTGGGGGAGTTCCCATTTCTGCCATCATCTTGACTCCTGCCACTACCTTGTTTGTAATGTCTGCGTATGGTGAGTCTGACTTGGCGTTCTTTGGCATCTTCATAGAGCTAAAGAAATTCGTTTTAATCACTCCCGGCTCTATAATTACCGTGTTTACTCCAAACGGCGATAATTCGTATCTGAGGCATTCTGATAGACCTTCCAGCGCAAATTTTGAGCTGATATACGCTGGTGATCCAGGAAAGCTAATTCTGCCTGCAACAGAGCTGACATTTACTATGGTGCCAGACTTTTGAGTCCTCATTATTGGTGTGACCTCCTGAATTAGTCTTGCTACTGCAAAAAAGTTTGTCTCAAACTGCGCCTTTAACTCATCAATTGTGAGGTCTTCCAAGCACCCAAAGATTCCATAACCTGCATTGTTTACCAAAACATCGATTCTCTTTTTCTCCGACATCACTTTTTTTATGGCAGATGTAATGGATTCTGGCTTGTCGACATCAAGAGGTATGATCAATATGGGAAGGTTTTCCTTTTTTGCAATTTCCTGAATCTGTGTACCCTTTTTTGTGTCCCTCATGGATGCATAGGTCTGATATCCTTCTCTGGCTAGTGCCAATGCAGTCTCAAAACCAATTCCACTAGAGCATCCAGTGACTAGGGCGACTTTATCCATGATATCTTTGGTATCATGTTCTTAATTAATCATAAAAAGGAAAAAATTATTGGGCTTCGACTTTTTCAGGATGAAACGAGCCTTCAATTTCCGCATTCTTAATCTTGGCGTAGATGTGAACCGTTGGATGTCCTTCGGTTTCCGGTGTGTATTTTGCAGTGTAACGTCCTGGGTGTTTCTTATCTTCGACTACTTTGAGTGTGGTCTTTTTCTCGTTTAGGGTTACCTCTATTTCTAGTGACTTGGCCAGACCTGCGACTCCGGCCTTTGATTTATGAGCGTGATTAGTTTTTGTCTTGGTTGTTTTCTTTTCATCGTGAGAGTGTTTTGTTTCCTTTTTGCTAGACTTTTTCTCATCGTGGTTGTGCTTTGTGGTCTTTTTGCCGTCTGTTTTTTTATCATCATGTTTTTCATGAGATGCAGAGGATTTCTTCTCAGATGTTGATACCTTTACAATGTTTACCTCAATTGCGTTTGCTTTTTTAGCAACTGGTGGTTCTTTTACCCAGCCTACTTCAACCCTGTAATCTCCAATTATTTCGTCTTTATGGGCATAGGCATTGCCAACTAGCCCAATTGCTACTGCAAATACTACTAGAGTCGCTAGTTTGGTATTCATGATATTATATCACAAATTAAAATAATAATGATTTTGGTAGAATTACCAAATTCTAGATAGTGCTGAATATGTCTGAAATATTGTCCGCAGTTCTCTCAAACAGTGAGGTCTGATGCTTGGCAATTATCTCTCTAACGTAGACCGAATCCACTAATTCAAAGAAAAGATCGTTTTCATGTAATTTTCTATTGATGATGTTTTGCTCTGTCATCTCTTTGAGATATACAGATACTGTTCCTTGCGATTTTCCTGCCTTTTTTGTAATTTCTTTGAATGAAAGTTCCTTATCTAGCAGTGATATGATGATCTTCTTCATCGTAGGATTTCGAAGATTTTTGATTAACTGAGCTTCTTGAACTTTAATTCCACATGGGTAAACACGTGCAACACGTGGACTACGCTGGACCAGCACTTGCCCAGATTCTTCAATTTTGGATAAATGATGGCTGAGAACGCCGTTTTTGAATCCCGTCTCTCTCATTATTTCAGAAAAGCTAATTCCTGGATTCTTGTTTATCAATTCTAGTATAGTATCTGTCCTTGATTCCATTTTAGTCTCTCCTGAATACTCCTATTGAAAATATGCCTAACATTCCTATAATAAGCATGTGACTGATTTGCTCCATAGTTATAGTGCCAAAATAGAAAGTGTAGGGCCAAGTCACATCAACAATTTTGATTATCTCGGATGCTACAAACATTGAAAATGCAATTGCGGTAATTGCAAGCTTTCTTGTCTTTATCTTGGCATATGCATATGCTGCAGATACTGTCAGAAATGTCGCAAGCGAGATTCCTACTATGTGCAGTGATATGTGAGCAATATGAAATCCGTGGAAAATATTTGGTATTATGATTGGCAAAAATAGAATCCCAATAACCGCAAGTACGCTAACTACGAACATGTTGCTTTTATGTTCAATGAACCCTGTTAGTGACAACTAGTAATATTTACAAAATTTGAAATTTAAAGAGACTGGTAGAACTATCAAAAAATAAAGAAAAAGAGTGAACTTTCCCTTATGGGAATGTGTATTGACCGCTGCTTGTAGGTCCAGGATTGGTATAGTTTCTTGGTGTGTGATCTTGTACCTTGGGCAAAAAGTCACTCATAGCATTCAATCCATTTGTGATCTGTTCTAGGACATTCCAAATATCCCAAGTGTTGTCTCTGATCTGTCCTATTGCGGTTCTGATGTCTGTTGGATATGTCTGCTCGTTTGTTCCTGCACTATCGTCAGGCCAAGCTATTCCTTGAGAATATCCTCCACCTGGACTGGACGTAAAGTTGGACAAGCCGAATCCGCTACTAATAGTAGCTGTTCTGTTTGCTATGTTTCCTGTGTATGTCTGTTTAACACTATTTGTGTAGTTTGTTCCTTGTGACAAGGATAAAGTTTTGATGTTCTTACCATCCGTCCACATGTTGATGTTTGTCAGACCAATACTGGTGTCGTTGTAGTAGTTGAGACTACCGTATATGTGGTACAATGTCAGGCCTTGTTGGGTGTAGTGCTGTCTTGTGTTTTGCCTGTATGTGCCATCAAGATTAAATCCGGTTGGAACCTCATGTGCGGACAAAGGTTTTGCAAACATATTCGTTCTGCTGTCTGTGTAACCGAATGATCCTCCTGAATTTGGTACACAGTTATACGCATTTCCTGTTAACACATTACTGGTTACAGTACCTGAGCTGT
>VHBH01000011.1 GCA_016872055.1 Nitrososphaerota archaeon | reverse complement strand
TTTGGCTCTAGTGAATTTATCAGTTTTTGTGTCACAAGAACAATATCATTTTCGATCAGTCCTTTTTTGAACTGAGATTTTTTGCCAAAGATTTTCTTGTAAAGATCTTTTCCATAAAACATCTGATCAAATATTTGGTACAATGGATTAGTAGAGTGCGGTCCAGGATATTTTAATTTCTTTTTTATGTCAGAGATATCAACTGGTACGGTAGCAAGAAATTTTTCAACAGATATAATTCCAGTACTGTCTGCGTTGTCGATGACTTGGTTGATGAATTTTTTTGCATCGACTCCAAGTCGCTTTGCCGCAACGAGAGAAAGAATTGCAGCGTATGTGACATCTACTTCGTCGTTAAATCCGCCGCTTGCCTTAAAACCGCTAATTATTTTCGACGATACTGGAATAGATTTGATTCCTGCAAATTTGCCCAGCACGAATGCAGCAGTCTGCTTTATTGCCAAATCATATGATTTTGATATGTCTACTAAAACTCCGTCACAATCAAAAATTATTGCGTCTATTTGGCTTAGATTTTTTAGGGAATCTTTATTGATCAGAATTCCTGTCTTTGTGTGATATTTCATTTTAGGAGATCACGCATTGCAAGCAAAAACTTGGAATTCATGTCTTTGGTTCCAACCGTTACGCGCAAGCACCCTTCATGTTTTCCAATTTTGCCAAGCTTGCGAATGGATATTCCCTGCTCTAATAATGCAGTATAGATCCTCTTGTCCGCTCCGCGGGCATCAAATAGGACAAAATTTGCCTTTGAATCAAACACGTCAAAGGCTCCTGTTTCTCGCAGTTTTTTGATTATTCTTGATCGCTCTTCTTTGATGATTTGGGTTGTTTCTTGGATTTGTTTTATTTTTTGCAGGGCAAAAATTCCAGCTTCAATTGCTATCGTGTTTAATGGGTATGGATATTGCAGAACCCTAGAAAAGACATCGATGAACTTTGCATCTGCCAAGACATAGCCCAGCCTTAGTCCTGCTAGGCCAAATGTCTTTGAGAACGTCTTGACCACGATTAGATTTTCAAACTTTTTTGTCAGACTTGCCAGGGAATAATCGGAAAATTCGCCGTATGCCTCATCTATTATAACAAGCCCATCAGCCTTTTTGACCAGCTCCGTGATTTCGTCCTTTTTGAATTGGAATCCCGTGGGGTTGTTTGGGGAATCCAGATAAAGAATGTCTGCTTGTTTTGATTTTGATATGAAATCCCCAATATCTAGCGTCATGTCTTTTGCAAATGGGATCTTTATTGTCGGAATCTGGTAGAGCTTGCATCTTTCTTCAAAAAAGCCAAAGGTCGGATTTGAAGTCAGAATCTTGGTTTTCTTTGACGCAAAATTTGAGAGAATTATGTCCAAGATCTGATCAGAGCCGTTTCCTATTCCGACCATTTGCTTTGGCAGATGCACATAGTTTGCAATGGATTCTATGAGTCTTTCCGATCTTCCAAGGGGATACTCACGTACGTCGGAATTCTTTTGTGCCCAATTAATCAGGTCTTGCTGTAGTTGTTTGTTAATTACAAAATTCTCATTAGAGTCCAGCTTTAGAACCCCAGAATGATATTCGGGTTTTTGATAACCTTGCAGTTGCGCAAGCTCGTCTATTTTGGATGTGAGTTGTTTTTTTGTCATATTCTTCCCCTTACTGCTCCATAGTGATTTGACAGATTCTCCGATTGTGTCAGGGTTTTGAGATGTTTATTGATCTTTTTCATCTCGGACTTTGATGATTCTATACGGGTTTGGATTTTAAGATAGTCAAGAACCGATAATGAGCCTCTGGAGCGGCCAAACTGGTTAGTCGGCAAGATGTGGTTTGTTCCAAGTAGATAGTCACTTGCTGCAGATGGGGTGTTCTGCCCAATCAGTACTAGGCCTGCAGTCTTGATTTTCTGTGCTACTATGTTCGGATTTTTTGTCATGATTTGTATGTGTTCTGGAGCAATTCTATTTGCAAGCAATATGGAATCAGAAATATTTCCCACTGCGATAAACCCGTTTTCTTTCAAGCTTGACTGGACTATTTCTTTTCTTGGTATAGTAGATGCAAGTGTTGCAATTTCAGAGTTTACCTTATTTGCCAACATAGGAGACGTGGTTATTAGCTGACATTTTGTGTCAGTGCTGTGCTCTGCCTGAGAAACAAGATCCAGTGCGACCAGTTTTGGATCTGCAGAGTCGTCTGCAAGTATTACCAGCTCACTTGGGCCTGCAAGCATGTCAATTGAAGCAGTATTAGCTACAAGATACTTTGCAGTAGTGACAAATGCACCACCAGGTCCTACAATTTTGTCTACTTTGGGAATTGATTTCGTGCCAAACGCCAAAGCGGCAATTGCGTGTGCCCCACCAACCTTGAATATCATGTTGGCGCCACAAATGTCTGCGGCAACTAAAACCATCGGATCTATTTTGCCTTGCTTGTTTGGTGGAGTTACAACTATTATAGATTTGACTCCTGCCAGTTTTGCTGGAACTATGGACATTATGGCCGAACTTGTGTATTGTGCCAGTCCTCCTGGAACATAGCAACCAACTTTGTCTAGAGGCTCAAAGGATTTTGTGATTTTTGTGCCATTTGTTTTTACGATTATTTTTCCTAGCTTTCTTTTTAGCATAGATTCAGTTCTGGTCAGTCTTTTTTTTGCCTCAGTTATTGCATCGATTTGGTCTTTTGTAACAAGTGCGTATGCATCCGTGATTTCTTTTTTTGAAACCAAGAGACTTTTGAGATTTACACCATTGAATTTTTTTTCAAATCCGAAAAGGGCCGAATCCCCGCTTTTTTCCACTTGGCTTATTATCGCCTGAACTGCCTGAATGTTTTGATTTTTTCTAGTTTTTTGTGCTAGGGAAAGAGCCTTTGTAATTGAGATTATTTTCATCAATTCTCTTCATCACGCTTTATCTCCTCAAGCTCCAATATTTGGCGCGGCTCGTGGACTACCAATCCTTGAGCTATTTTGCGAAGCTTTGGAATCATTTTGTGAAATTCAGATTTTAGAACTACTGTGTTAATTCCATACCATCCCTTCTGACTTAGGGGGCTAACCGTAGGTCTTTTCAGCGATGGTAGACTAGATAGTAGCTTGGGGAGATTTTTTTCCTCCACATTTAGGTAAATGTGCAGATATTTTCTTCCCTGTACTGCGCCACGCATCATAGTTAGAATGTCATAGATCTTTTCACGTTTTGTCTTGTCTTGCAGTGCGTTTTTGTTTGCAATTAAGTGGGCGCTTGATTCCATTACAGTTTCTGTGATTTTGAGCTGGTTTTGCTCCAGTGTGGTTCCTGTCTCGGTAACATCCATTATTGCGTCAACTGCGTCTGGAGGCTTTGCTTCGGTTGCCCCAAACGAGAGGTGGATTTGGACATTTTTGTTATTGCCAATACGCATCCATGGTGTGACGATTTGTGGGTCCTTGTTTCCGTAGAATTTTTTGTATGATTTTTGCTGTTTTAGGTACTTTGACGCAGTAGTGAGATATTCAGAAGATATTCGCAGTATCTTTTTTTGTTTTGCATATGATGCAATCATTTCATCGATTGATTTGAATTTGTAATTATCTGGAATTGCAATGACTAGTCTTATTTTACCAATCTCTAAATCCAAAAGGGCTTCCACATCAGACTTGGTCTCTGAAATCCAGTCTTTGCCTGTTATTCCTACATCATACAGTCCTTCTGAGACAAAGGTGGGTATCTCCTGAGGTCTGAGCATTTTGACTGTGATTTGCGGATCGTCTAGCTTGACTATGTATGTGCGGCTTTTTCTGGATACCTTGGTCCAGGATTTTTCCATTAGGGCAAATACAGCTTCCTCTAGGCTTCCTTTTGGAATAGCAAATTTTACGCCGGCCATATCAAGACCAGAACGTCAGGCTCTATATTTTTGGTGTTTATCTGCCTACCAGTTCTCTGGCTCGATTAATTGAGATTTTGCCCTCTTGGACCATTTTTGCCGCTATTGCATCCACCTGATCAGGCGCGGCACCAGCAGCTGCCGCAATGTTTCGTGCGTGCAATTTCATGTGCCCCTTTTGGATTCCTTCCGAGGCAAGCGCCCTAATTGCGCTAAAGTTTTGTGCAAGGCCCACCGCCGCTATAACGCATGCGAGCTCGCTTGCAGATTTGATTTGTAGGATTTTTGCGCAGACTTTGGCCATTGGGTGGACGTTGATTATTCCCCCCACAATGCCGACTGATAATGGCAGTTCTATTTTGCCAACCAGGTTACCGGCCTTGTCTTTGTTCCATTGAGTAAGTGATCGATATTTGCCAGATTTTGATGCATATGCATGAGCTGCTGCCTCTATTGCACGGGTATCTTGGCCGGTTGCATTTGCAGCCGCAATCATTCCATTCATTATTCCCTTGTTGTGAGTTACTGCCCTGTATTCGTCATTGTCTGCAAACTGATACGCCAGAATAATATTGTCGACTGTTTGCTCACCGCCTAGTTCCTCCTTGTCAAATGTAGCAGTTCCACTGACTAGTCGTCTTGTGGAATAATTTGATAGGATTCGCAATAATGCTTTTCCGCCAGTTATTTTCTCAACTAGTGGCGCTACGCCTTCACACATTGTATTTGTTACATTTGCACCCATTGCATCGCCAACATCGATCAATAGCTCAACTATAAGCATAGGACCAGATGGTGTCGTTATTTCCTTGCAAGAGATTTGCTTTGCTCCCTTGCCCATTTTGGACAGGGTGTTGCTTTTGGTGTTTGCCAAGTCCAGTATTTCTTTTGTATGCGACAAAACCTTTGGTATTGCTTCTTTGACGTTCACATTGACTATTTGGATTTGGCCTATGCTGTAGGATTCGTCATTTTGCATCCTAAAGCCTCCGTGGATTTTTGCTATTTTGGCTGCTTTTGATGCAGCGGCTATTACAGAGGGTTCTTCGATCACCATTGGTACGAGGTATTCCTTGTTGTTTATGACAAAATTTGTTGCAATCCCAAGCGGAAACGAGAACATGCCAATTGCATTTTCCACCATTTTATCTGCCTGATCAAAGCCGATTCCGCCTGCTCCTTCAAGGATTTTTCGTTCTTCTGGAGTAAGGTTCGCAAATTTCGATACCTCATCCAGTCGTTCCTTTCTGCTTTTTTCAAAAAATTTTGATGCCAAGTTATTTCAGAATTCTCAACAGCTTATCATCGGATTTGGCAGGAAATCCCTTTCCGTCCGTGTTTGAAGTGATAACATAAACATAACCATCCGGCCCTTGCATGACATCTCTTATTCTACCCAGCCCACTCAATATGCTTTTTTGTGAGTCTACGCCGGTTTCCTCAAAATTCACAACAAAAAGATTAGTGCCCCGCAATGTGGCCATGATTAGTTTGTTTTTGTAATCTAATTGGTCACCGCTGTAAAATATAATTCCGCCTGGCTCTATGCTTGGATCATAGCAGATTATTGGGTCTGTGAATTTCTCATTTCCACCGCACTCTTGTTCTGGCCATCCATAATTGTGGCCAGGCCTGATCAGATTGATTTCATCACTTTTTGTCGGTCCCAGTTCTGTTACAATCATGTTACCATTTTGATCCCACGTCATGCCCTGAATGTCACGGTGGCCAAATGACAATACAGGGGAATTGGCAAATGGATTGTCATCAGGGATTGTACCGTCATCGTTTAGTCTGAGAATTTTCCCTTCAAGCGAGGAAAGATTTTGAGATTCATGTGAGAATTCCTCGGAGAGTCCTGTTGTGACGTATAATTTTTCATCAGGGCCGAATTTTATTACTCCACCATTGTAAAATTGCGAGCCAGGGATTTTGTCTATTATAGTTGTAACATCTTTGATCTTATTATCAGATTCTGTGATTCGTAAAACCTTGTTCCAGAGATTTTCATTTTCCAAATAAGTATAGTAAATGTACAAAAAGTGATTGTTCTCAAAATCAGGATGTGTCGTTATGCCAAGCAGGCCTCCCCCATGTATCTTGGCTGCTCGAATAGAGGCCAACGGTTCTGACAGTAACGTATCATTTTGGATTACTCTGATATTGCCTCCTTTTTCTGTAACAAAAATCCGATCATCGGAAAATGCCATCGCCCATGGCTTTTTGAGATCTGTTGCAAGCGTCTTGATTGACGGGTCTAGAGACTGTGTGGGTGGAGGCAACGGTGGAGACTGTGATGGTGACGTCAGAATTATTGCAGAGGCCGCAAGTGCTGCCAATATGCCCGCGATTCGCAGTTTTTTGTTCACATAAAATGATGTGTTGAAAATCCTATTAATTATTTGCAAAAATGAGAGTGTATATATCACTGCTAGACCCAATTTTAGTCAGCGGGGTGGGGAAGTCAGACTGTCGTTCAGGACAAAGTCATCCCGGCGGGCTCATAATCATCAACGATGTGAAACCCGCAGATCAGTAGTTCAAATCTACTCCCCGCTAGTACTCAATTATAATTTGCAATCCACGCCGAAGATTCTGTGAATTTTGTTTTCTTGTTTGTGACATTGATTCGCTGTTGCGGTCTGGTAAGATGTCTGTGCGCAGAGGTCTGTGGAATGTATAGTTGATTTTTTATTTTTCTCGGCAACACTTGGGTTACTTTTTTTGCTGCTTTTCTGCCACATCTTATGCATTCAAATCCCTGATTACGACCCTTTGACTTCATCTTTTTGTTGCACTTGGAACATGTCGGATTTGTAAGGATTGCCTTTTTTTGCAGTTTTAATACCTCAAAGAACTCTACATTGAGCACTCGCCCATGTTTTGGAGATGACCTTCTGATTCCACCTCCAACTCGGATCTGATCTCCTTTGATTAGTTGAGCCGCATAATTGGTTATGCCGGTTGGCTTGTAAACAAAACAGGTCAGCTGAGAGCCGTTTTTTGATATGACAAACTTGATGTGTCCACCTTGTTCAATTTTCGGTTCGCCAGAGACCACTCCCACTATGACCCCAGAAGAATAGGGTTTGATGGAATCAATGTCAAGCTCGTTTTGGAGGTGATCACCAGTTCCCTGATTTGATTTGAAAATGAGATGCCCCACTGGTTTTTCTTTTGTTTGAATCATCTTTGATGCATCAAGCAACAAGTCAGCATCTTCACCCCGTATTCCAAAGAAGACTGGATCCGGACCATGTGGTGCAAAGATAATTTTCTTCTTTTTTGTATCAAAGCTATTGAATGTTTTTGGGTAAGTTTTTTCCTGCATTTGTTTTACGCTTGACGGCACGATGTTGCGTTTTTTGCCAAACTGTGATTGTTTTCTGTAACTAAGAAGCTCAAACGTATGGTCATCAAATCGGTAACCAATTGCTCCTAGTGCGCCGACTAGTCCTTGGCCGTTGCCAATGTGAAATGATTGTAAATTATATTTTGAGATGAATTTTTTTATTTGCCTTCTGCTAATCAGGCTCCATAGTGCCTTTTTGCTCAGTTCCGTGAATTCTTGCGGAATGAAGCTGTTCTCATAGAATACAATTCCCGGGTTTGCACCATTTTTTAGATCAGAGAATTTAGTTACGAATTTGATTACCTTGCTTTTTACTTTGTCAGGATTTTTAGTTTCTATTTTGAGTGAGACTGCTCCATTGCCACGGGTTTTCCACGGAATATTGGGATTGAACCTAATTAGTCTTGGATAATCCAGAAATTTTACATTGTCTTGCTTTAGCGAATTGACTAGCTTGTATGCGAGATAAGTAGTGCACATTCCTTTTGGCGAGTCTGTGTCATCAAATCCAATGTTGAGTATTGTGTCTTTCACTGATAATCAAAATTATTACCGACATTTGTGATTTACCATAGTTTGGTTTAAATTAAAATCAAAGGTTTGTCATCCATTCCATGATAATAATAGATGAAAAGACAATTTTTCAAATAATACAAGAGCGCATGCCAGTTTCTGTCGCATTAAACGGTCCGGATGGAATGCTCCCAAGAGTTCAGGAGACTGCAACAAACATCATGAACCGATTTGGGATTCCCGCGTATGTACTGGCAGACACCACGTGGGGAACATGTGATCTGAATTCCAATGGTGCCAAGGTTCTCGGTGCAGAGATTCTTTTCAACATTGGTCACACAATAAACACGCCAAGCCTTGAAAAAAATGTCTTTATGATTGACGCATTTGATGATGTTTCCTTTGATGGTGTGGCTGCAAAATGCGCAGAAATGCTAAGGGGAAAAACAGTATCACTGGTAACCGATAGCCAGCACCTAAACCAGGTAGATTCGGTCAGAACAATTCTTGAAAACAACGGAGTCACAGTTCGAATAGGAAAAGGGAAAGGTCAGCTAAACGACGGTCAGGTCTTTGGATGCGAGTTTTATCCTGCAATGGAAGTAAGAGACCAAGTGGATGCAAACGTGTTCATGGGTCAAAGTAATTTCCATGCATCTGGTCTTGCACTTTCCACAAACAAGCCCACATATGTCTTGGATCCATACTTTAATGAGGTAAGAGACGTCACGGAATTTGCTCTAATGCTTCAGAGAAAAGCAACCCTCTCAATATACAAGGCAGCTGAAGCCACAACATTTGGAATCATTGTCGGACTAAAGGAAGGCCAGATTTCCAAAACCTTTGCACTAAAATTCAAGCGCGAGTTAGAAAAAGAAGGAAAGACAGTGCAGCTTTTTGCCCTAACTGACATCACAAATGAAAGACTGCGCAACCTAAAGGGAATAGACGCGTTTATCCAAGTCGCATGTCCTAGGATTTCAACTGACAATCAGTTTGACAAGCCTGTTTTGTCAACTCCCCAAGCAAACGCGTTGCTCAAAATACTGCGACATGAAAACATTGATGATTATTTACAGATTCCACACTGGCTTTGATCTTTATACCAACAATAATGTTAATATTGAAGAACTCGAAAGTTTTTTTCAACAAGGAAAGTAACTTGAGAGCAAACATTTTCGTTTTCTATAATTGATGTAAATGGCACGAAAAAACAACTTCACCCATGCAAAAAAGAACTTTATTCGATATCCAAAGGCTAGGATTCACGTAAGCTGCATCATAAAGGACGAGGACGGCGACATCGTTGCAATAAAGGGAATGAAGCTTGGAACAAGCTCTGTTGCACGAGACCAAGTCTGGACGGCTGAGGAAATCTACGAAAAAAGCGGCCAGAGTCCCAATTTTTCGCAAACGCATTCCTTTTGGGCGCGGGACAAAGACAGCAACGAATCAGAATTGTACTGCAAAAGAAAGAACGGTAAGATCTGCCTTGTTGCACCATCCATAGTAGACGATGACGGTAGGGACATCTTAAAAGACATCCAAGTGTGCGAGTCTGATATCTAGCCATAAAGAATTATTAGCCAACTATAAAGTAGATAGTCATGACTGATTTTGTAATGCCTGGCGACAAGCTGGGATTAATTGAGGAGATAGAAGGCGGCCTCAACACATTTGATGATGGGGAAACAATACGAGCATCGTCTGCAGGAATGATCGATTTGGACAAAAAGGCAAGATTAGTTCAAGTAAGAAACGGCAAGCAGCTATCCATTCCAAAAAAAGGAGACATCGTGATCGGTACAGTAGCGATGATGCTTCCATCAATGATTGCAGTTGCGATTCATTATGTTAATGGTAAACCAAACTCGTCCGGCGTTGAATGCATTTGCCAAAACCCAGATAGAAAAAGAATCATTGCAAGAATTAACGATGTGGTAGCGCTAAAGGTAGAGACGCATCTCAACGGCACAATTCATGCCACAGTTGACGAACCAGAACTTGGAGTGTTGTTTACAAAATGTAATGTTTGCGCTGGCAATGTTGTGCCGCTTCGAGACGGAGTAAAGTGCCCTAATTGTGGATACATGGAAGATCGAAAGATATCTACCAACTATGAAAAGGCAGACTTTGTAAAGCTACGAGACTAAAATGCCGAAGATATCGTTCCAAGGAGAACGAGGTGCATACAGCGAGGATGCGGCAGTGACATTTTTTGCAGACTCTGAAACCATTCCATGTCACACATTTGCAGAAGCAATAGAATCAACTGAAACCGAAAAGACCCGGTATTCCGTTCTACCAGTGGAAAATTCACTTGAAGGAAGCGTAGGCGAGAGCTATGACTTGCTGCGTTCAACCAATCTGTCAGTGGTGGGAGAGATTTACTACAGAGTGAGCCACTGTCTGATAGGATCTGACAAGCTGGAAAACATCGATACTGTTTATTCGCATCCTCAAGCATTGGGACAGTGCAGAAAGTTCATTCAAAAATACAAACTTACTCCAATCCCTGCATATGACACTGCGGGAAGTGTCAAGATAATAAAAGAACTAGACAAGAGAAATATTGCATGTATTGCAAGTAGACGTGCATCTGCAATACATGGCGTACCAATAATACTGGAAGGAATTGAAGACAATGCAAACAACTATACTAGATTCTTGGTATTATCCAAAACCAAAATCCAGGACGGCGACAAGACATCGATAATATTTTCAGTAAAGCACGAGGCAGGAGCACTCTTTAACATACTAAAGGAATTCAATGACTACAAGATCAACTTGACAAAGATAGAATCAAGGCCCAACAAGAGCACTCCTTGGGAATACAATTTTTACGTTGATTTCGATGGAAACCAATATGACCAAAGAATAGAAGAACTGCTACAGAAAATAAGCCAGCAGTGTATATTTCTCAAAATACTAGGCTCGTACAAAAAGGCAAAACTGTCCTAGAATCCCTTTGGCTTTCTGACACTAAATGCGGCGCTAAAGCCGATAATCACAATTCCTGCAGTAATCACCATAAAGTGATACGTAAACAGCAGCGGATCGGTGTTCTTTTGGAATGTTCCAGTGACTTGAAGCTCGGTTTGACCGACATTTGTTATTTTGATTGTGTTTGTGCCTTCCTGTAAGACATACCAGTCAAACGTAATTTCATTTTTGAAATCCTCATCCTTTTGTATGCCAGCGCCAGGCGTCTCCAATTTCACGTGGAATTTCTCGCCAGTCACCTTGAAATTCTGGTGTGAGTCCTTTGGTGCCAGGAATTTGTACGACACGGATTTAGTCATGTCTATCTTGTCATCTAGCGTAACGGTTTGCAGCCCTAGTGAATTAACTAGTGCATAGGCTCCAATTGCAATGATTACAGCGCCAATTCCGATTCCCGCTAGTGTGAATTTATTGAGCACGAACTGTTATTCAAAACTAGACAATAAAAAACTTACATCAAGTCTACGTCATGTGGCTGGCTTTCGGCAAATCCTGCTCGCGACATTTTGATAAATTCTGCGTTTTGCTGCATTTGTGGTATGGTATGTGCCCCGCAATAACTCAGGCCAGAACGCACACCTCCGCTTAGCTGCTTTATGATATCAGTCACTGTTCCCTTGTATGGTACCATTGCCTCTACTCCCTCTGCGACATAATCATTTAGGTCATCGTTAATTGCTACATTCCCTGTTTCCTTTGATTTTCTTCCAAGTGCTGCATAAAATGATGCCATTCCCCTATAGATCTTGTAGCGCTTGCCATTTTTCATTACAAAGGAACCCGGGCTTTCATCGGTTCCGCCAAATAGGCTTCCAACCATTACAGTTGATGCGCCTGCTGCCAGTGCTTTTGTGAGATCACCTGAGGTCCTAGTACCACCATCAGAAATTATTGGAACATCATATTTTTTGCCAATCTGAGCGCAGTCATATACTGCAGTTAGCTGCGGAACGCCAGAACCGGTAATCACTCTCGTAATGCAAATAGAGCCAGAGCCGACGCCAACCTTTACAGCGTCTACTCCCGCCTTTATCAAATCTTCTGCCCCATGTGCAGTGGCTACATTTCCTGCGATTAGCTCGCAGCTTGGAAATGCCTTTTTGATATTTTTGATTGTGGTAATTGCGTTTTCGCTGTGGCCATGTGCAATGTCAACTACTATGGCATCGGCATCTGCTTCCAATAACGCTTCGGTTCTCTCCATAAAGTCGCCTTTGACGCCGACTGCTGCGCCGACTAGCGGTCTGCCCTTTTTGTCCTTGGATGCATTTGGATAGTCCTCATTGTGAGTAATGTCCTTGCTTGTGACCAGCCCCTTTACTTGGCCTGCGTCATCGATTAATGGAAGCTTTTCTATTCGATGTTGGCGAAGGATTTCCTTTGCCTCAACTAGATTGATTCCGGGTTTTGCTGTAATGACATCCTTTGTCATGATATCTCGGACCAGCTTGTTTGATTCCGACTCGAACATGACATCTCGGTGGGTCAAAATCCCTGCTAGCTTGGAATCTTTTACCACCAGTAATCCAGAAACTCCTTTTTCTTGCATGTAAGAGATAGCATCTCTGGTCGATTGGTCAGGAGATATCGTGTATGGGTTTTCTATCATTACGCTTGCAGAACGTTTTACCTTGAGTACTTCTTCTACTTCTTCTTCGACGGTTAGGAATCGGTGAATTATTCCAATTCCGCCCTCCCTTGCCAGAGCAATTGCCATGGCAGACTCGGTTACGGTATCCATGTTTGCGCTAATTAGAGGAATGTTAAGTGAGATATTCTTGGATAACTTTGTTCTCAGATCTGTTTGCGATCTGGTCGTGATGTTTGAATATTTTGGCACAAGAAGAACGTCATCAAAAGTTAATCCTTCTTTAATTTCCAAACCTTCTACAGAAGATTTTGATTATGTTATAAGCCTTTCCTGATTTGTTTTGATAATTTTTGCGCCACAAAAATTGCGTCCTTTGTTTGCGATACGTTGTGGGTGCGTATTATGTCAGCTCCGTTGAGAACGGAGATTGCTTCTGCAGCAACAGATCCGTACAAACGGTCTTGCGGATCTTTGTTGAGAATTTTGCCAATAAATGACTTGTTTGAAACAGAAATCAAAATGGGCAACCCCAGCTTAATAGAGGAAAGATTCTGCAAAACATTCAGATCTCGAGCTACCCAGTCTTTTTTTATTTTTGAAAAAAAGTGATTTTTACCTGTCTTTCTGAAAAAGCCAATTGCCGGATCTATTGCAATGTTGTTTTTGGAGATGTTATTTGCAATGGTAATGCTCTGCTTTAGTAAATGCCTGACTTGCGCTATTGGGTCTTTAATTGGAGACTGCCCATATGCACATAAGACAAGTGATGGGCTGTGTTTTTCTATTACAGATATCATGTTTTTGTCGTATTTTAGTCCGGAAATGTCGTTTATGATGTCCACACCATGCTCGAGCGCAATATTTGCCACAGAAGATCTGCACGTATCAACCGAGATTGGGAGATTTGATGTATTTTGAATGTGCCGTATCGCATCCAGTATTCGTCTAGTTTCCTCTTTTTCTGATACCAGTGTTGAGAGATACGGCGCAGTAGACATTCCTCCAACATCAACAAAGTCAGCACCGTTGCTTTCCATTAGTTTAACTGCATCTCGAATCTCTCGCCCACGTTTGATTGATTTTTTGTAAAATGATTCCGGACTGGTGTTTAGTATTCCCATTATTCTGACTGGGTTTTTTCCGCCAACTCGTACTGGACCTAGTTTGTTCACATCATTTATGATAAAGTATGCTCATTTTAGAGTTGATGATCCACGGATGGGGTGTAAAATACAACCAAATAGTACGAGAATTTGGTTATCAGAAACAAAATGACCTAAAGGCCGCATTCACATTAGATTCAATCATATCAAGACAGTATTCTTTTCAAAAGCTAAAAAAAACAATATCTGGCAAGACAGTTTTTGTCATTGGCTCTGGCCCCTCACTTTTCTCTTCACTGCCAATTTTGAAAAAATACAAAGATACAGTCAAAATTTGTGCAGATTCTTCTCTGGATGTCCTAGTTAGAAATGGAATCAGGCCTCAAATCATAGCAACTGATCTGGATGGAGACTTGGACTTGATAAGAAAACTCAGTAAGACAAGCATCATAGTTGTTCATGCTCACGGGGATAACATTTCAAAATTAGAATTTGCAAGAAATTTTAAAAACTGTATTGGGACAACACAGACAAAAAAAGTAGGCAAGATTGAAAATTTTGGTGGCTTTACTGATGGAGACAGAGCAGTGTTTTTGGCAAGCAAGTTTGGTGCATCAAAAATATTTCTTTTTGGCATGGATTTTGGACCAAAAATAGGCACATATTCCCGCACAAAAAAATCGGAAAAGAAAATCAAGCAGAAAAAACTACATCGTGGGAAAATTCTGCTCGAATGGCATGCGACAAAAACAAAATCCGATCTTTTTACCCTCTCAAAGCCAATCAGGGGTTTTAAGAAAATTACATACCAGCAGCTTGAACATAACGTTTCTAGCTAGAATGCGTTTTAATACCGAGATTACCTCATTACAAATATGCAGTTTTCAGAGGATCAGATCAAAGACGTCCTAGAAGTCAAAGAAAAGCTGACATCTGAAATACAAAAACACAAAGAAGAAATCGAAATGCTTGAGAAAAATCTCGCATTAATCAATTCCTTACTAAAGCAGCAAAGCTTCACCAAAGCATCATCACTAAAAGAAACAGGTCAAGTCCAAAAAGAAGATTATTCTGTGCCTCTAAAGAAAAACACCGACGGTGCACTTATTGGAAATGCACACATCACACCTGATCAAGTTCTAATTGTTTTAGACAATACATTAAATCTCAAGGAAGACATGCATCCATTCAAATCGTTTTTCCTTGAGAGAATCATAGGTGAGATGAAGAAAAAAGACATTGCAGACATGGAAAAGGGAATCATAACGCAGGATTCCATGATAGACTGTCTTGTAAACAAGGACGGAACATCACTGCGAGAAATAATAATCAAAAACTATCGTCAAAAAGAGCGTGTCACTGAAATTTTAAGCACAGCTACATGGTCGCTCTCAAAGATGATAGAAAACTCCAAGTGATAAAATGGATAAGATAGTAGTTCTGGACTTTGGTTCTCAGTACAGCCACCTGATTTGTCGAAGAATACGCGAATTTTCAGTTTATGCGGAACTTGTCCCATTTGATATCCCAATTGATAAACTAAAGGCAATGAACCCAAAGGGAGTCATTTTCTCTGGAGGTCCATCAAGTGTTTACAACGATGATTCGCCTCGTCCCGATTCGAAGGTTTTTGAGTTGAGTCTACCTTTGCTTGGGATTTGCTATGGTCACCAGCTAATAGTGGATAATTTTGGTGGCAAAGTAAAGCGCTCCAACAAAGAATACGGGCATTCCACCCTAACAATAGACAGTAACACCAGCCTTTTGGGAGGGGTTGGAGACTCGCTTCGGGCGTGGATGAGTCATGGTGATGAGGCAGAAAAAATTCCTGACAATTTCAAAATAATTGGCCACACTGAACGATCACAAGCAGCAGCAATCGCAAATGAAATCAAGTCAATCTACGGAATACAATTCCATCCCGAGGTGGTACACACTGAGAACGGAGTCAAGATTCTCAAGAATTTTGTTCTAAACATTTGCAAGGCAAAGCAGGAATGGACCATGGAGGGATTCATAGAAAAAACCGTGAGTGAAATCTCAAAAATAGAAGGAGATGTATTGTGTGGAGTAAGCGGTGGAATTGACTCCACGGTTGCTGCATTATTGATTCATAAGGCAATTGGAAACAGGCTCAAGTGCGTATTTGTCGACAATGGATTGTTGCGACTAGACGAAGAGTACGAAATAGAGAAAATGTTCAAGGATAATTTTGCAGTCAATTTCACTCCAATTCATGCAAAAAAGAGATTTGTGGATGGACTGCAGGGAATAGCAGATCCAGAGAAAAAAAGAAAGATGATTGGTGAGGAATTTGTTAGAATTTTTACCGAATTTGCAGAAAAAAACGGTCCGTTCAGGTGGCTTGCGCAGGGAACTCTATACCCGGATGTAATAGAGAGTGGAGTCTCAAAGGGCCCTGCAGCTGTGATCAAGACTCATCACAATGTTGGAGGTTTGCCAGACTGGCTCAAGCTTGAGGTTCTAGAACCGCTACGAGAATTATACAAGGACGAGGTCAGAAGGGTTGCCGCACTTTTAGGCGTTCCAAAAAAACTGCTTATGCGACATCCATTCCCCGGACCAGGCCTTGCAGTTAGAATAATTGGTGAAATAACGGAAAAGAAACTACACATTTGCAAGCTTGCAAGCAAAATTGTAGAAGAAGAATTGGAAATATCTGGATGGTACGATAAGGTTTGGCAGGCATATGCAGCGGTAGGAGACGACAAAGCAGTAGGTGTGGTAGGAGATGAGCGAAAGTACGGAAACATTGTGATGATCCGGGTGGTAGAGTCAATTGATGCAATGACTGCTGATTGGACCAGACTGCCGCATGAAATATTGGCAAAGATCAGCAATAGAATCACAAATGAGATCGACGAGGTAACCTGGGTCTCATATGTGATATCAAGCAAGCCTCCAGCAACAATAGAACCGCAGTAAAAATTTGTTGTAATTTTTTAAAAATAAGAAAATTGCTACCATGTGAAATCATTTTTTGTAATTTTGTTAATTTTAGTATCAATTGTAATAGTTCGGCAGGTACATTCAGAAACATTATCAAAAGATAACCCCACTAAACAGCCAAAATAGACAGAGATTAACTGAAATTAAAATAAACAGATATTCAAGAGTTAAGAAAGAACCGTATCTATGAGTACTGCTCAAAAAATATCGCAAGCAGAAAAAATTCTTGCAAGACTAGAATCGCCTGAAAAATTTGATAGTTTTGTAGGAATAATTCATGATATTTTCTTGCATTTGCTAGATGAATACAATATCAAGTTCGGCCTCAAAATGGACAGAGTAGGTCTTGAAAAATTCAAGACAATAGCAAAGAAATCAGGAAATATTGATGCAATTAACTTTCTTATCTGGTATGAAAAAGAATACAAAAAACTCAGAAACGATCCCGAGCTAGGTCAATTCCTAGAAAAAGAATATTCTGCGCCAAACGACATGGTACAGATTGGTGCTAGACTGCTAGATGAAGCAAAAAAAATATCATACTACGCATACGAGAATTTCTAAAGAAGAGCTGCGCCAAACACGCCTGCAGAATCGCCTAGCTTGTTTGGTATAATTGGTGTATCGATTAGGTCGCTGAACACATTGCCGTATACTGCTTGTTTTCCTTGGGTGTATAGAAAATCAATATTGGATAATCCTCCACCTAATACTATGACATCGGGATCCAAAATGTCAATTACATTTGCCAGACTGGTGCCAAAATTATCCAAAAATTCCTGCTTCCATTGTGTAGACTCTGAATTTGGAATTATTGTAGGAAGAGACTCTTTTTTTCCAGTGAGCTCTTCCCATCTTTTTTCCAGCGCTGGCCCGCTGATGTATGTCTCTACGCATCCGCGCCTACCACAATAGCACAAATTTCCATCTTGGTGTAACGTGTGATGGCCCCATTCGCCTGCAATGTTTGTTCTACCATGATGGATTTTGCCGTCAATTACTATTCCTCCCCCTACTCCGGTGCCCATTATTACGCCAAATACTATACCGTATCCTACAGCTGCACCCATTTTTGCTTCCGCCATTGCAAAACAGTTTGCATCGTTTTCCATTTTGATTTTTTTATCCAGTGATTTTTCCAGATCTTCTTTTAGTGGCATCCCAATCAGGCATTGTGTATTGCTGTTTTTGATTAGGCCTGTTTTTTTTGAGATTGCCCCAGGAGTACAAATCCCTACAGAATAATCATCAATGTTTTTTGTAATATCACGTACCAGAGAAGCAATCGAATTTACAATGCCTGTATAGCCATTTTGCTGGTTTGTGGAAATTCGCTTTTTCTGTATTAAGTTCAGGGATTCATCAAGGCACACTGCTTCGATTTTTGTTCCGCCCAGATCAATGCCTATTTTGTACACAAATCTATGTGATATGAATAATGTTTTAGGGTTTATTTTTTCCCAGAGACTGCTATTACGTCGTCGATTCGCAAAATCATGCAGGCGGCCTCTGTTGCGGATATTGCGATCTGCTCTTTGACTGACACTGGCTCGACTATATTCAATGATAGCATGTCGTCGATTTTTCCTTCTTTGGCGTTGATTCCAGCCCACTTTCTACCGTTGCTTTGCCTTGCTCGCAGGTTTGCCATGGTGTCAATTGGATCCATTCCCGCGTTTTCTGCTATTGTCAGTGGAATTACCTCCAGTGCCTCTGCATATTTTCTAATTGCTAGTTGCTCTCGGCCTTCAAAGTTATCAGACCACTCCTTTAGTTGGGATGCCAAGTGTGCTTCTGGTGCTCCTCCACCTGCAACAATTGCAGGCTTTTCAATTACATCTTTTACTACCATTAGTGAATCATGCAAAGAGCGGTCAACCTCATCCACTACTCTCTGCGAGCCGCCTCGAACTAGAAGAGTTACAGATTTTGGATTCTTGCATCCTTCGATGAATACCCACTTGTCGGACTCGACTTTCTTTTGGTGTACTAGGTCTGCATGTCCTAGGTCCTTATCTGTCATATCATCCAGATTAGTGGTAATTCTGCCGCCAGATGCTTTTGCTAATTTTGTCATGTCGGATTCTTTGACGCGTCTTACTGATAAAATTCCGTATTTTGCCAAATAATGCTGTGCAATATCATCAATTCCTTTTTGGCAGATCAAAACGTTCGCTCCGACTCTTTGCAGCTTGTCGACCATTGACTTGAGCATTCTGTTTTCTTCTTCTAGGAACATTTGCATTTGAGTTGGGTCGGTAATTCTGATTTCTGCACTCATTTCTGTTTTTTCTACTTCTAGTGCTGCATTGAGTAGTGCGATTTTTGCCT